>JAVHLZ010000009.1 GCA_031081675.1 Armatimonadota bacterium | reverse complement strand
GCCAGCTGGCGCAGGACGGACGCGATCTGCTCCTTCTCCTTGGCCGTGGCCTCCACCAGGGGCAGCCGCGGCGCCCCCACCGGGAACCCGCTGAGGGCGAGGGCGGCCTTGACCGGCACCGGGTTGGTGGTGATGAACAGGACCTTGAACAGGGGGAACAGGCGCAGGTGGATCTGCAGGGCCCGGCGCACGTCGCCCCGCTCGTAGGAGCGGATCATCTCCTGGATGTCAGGGCCCACCAGATGGCTGGCCACGCTCACGACGCCGCACCCGCCCACCGCCAGGATGGGCAGGGTCAGGCTGTCGTCGCCGCTGTAAATGTCAAAGGTCTCCGGCGTCCTGGCCCGCACCTCCGACGCCTGGTCCAGGCTGCCGGAGGCTTCTTTGACGGCCACGATGTTGGGGATCTGGGCCAGGCGGGCGACGGTGTCGGGCAGGCAGTTCACCCCGGTGCGGCCGGGGATGTTGTAGAGGATGCAGGGCTTGGTGGTGGACTCGGCCACCGCCCTGAAGTGCGCGTACAGGCCGTCCTGGGACGGGCGGTTGTAGTAGGGGTTGACCAGCAGGAAGCCGTCGGCGCCGGCGCGCTCGGCTTCGCGGGTGAGGTGGATGGAGTGGCGGGTGTCGTAGGTGCCGGTGCCGGCCACGACCTGGGCGCGGCCGCCCACCGCCTCCTTGACGGTCCGCACCAGGCGCAGCTTCTCCTCGTCGGTCAGGGTCGGCGACTCGCCGGTGGTGCCGGCGACCACGATGGCGTCCGAGCCAGAGTCGGCCAGGCGGCGGGCCAGCGCGGCCGCCTTGCCGTCGTCCACGTTGCCGGCGTCGTCGAACGGGGTGACCATGGCGGTGAGCACGCGGCCAAAGACGGGCATGGCGAACTCCTCCTTTCTGCCCTCTCCCTCCTCCTCGGCGACGGGGAGAGGGCACGGACGCTGATTCACCCTTCGCTTTCCTGCTGGGACTGGACGTCTTCGGCCAGCCCGAACTCGTCGTGGAGGGCCTGCAGGGCGGCCTGCATCTGGTCGCGCCAGACCAGGCAGGAGATGGTGGTGTGGGAGTCGGCGGTCTGGAGGATCTCCACCCCGGCCGCGTGCAGGGCCTTCACCACCCGGGCCATCACCCCCGGCCGTCCCCGCATCCCGGCGCCGATGATGGACACCTTGGCGCACGGCGCGCTGGCCTGCACGTCAAAGCCCAGCGTCGTCAACACCTTAGAGGCCTGCGCGGCCACCTCCTCCTTGACGGTGAAGGCCAGCACCTCCGGCAGCAGGTTGATCAGGTCGATGCTGATGCCGGCGGCGGCCAGGGCGTCCAGGGCCTGCAGCGGCCGCGACAGGTCCCGGTCCCCCTGCCGGGGGATCTTCAGTTGCACCACGTCGGGCAGGTGGGCCAGCGCCACCACCGGCCGCCCGTCGATGATCGGCACGCCCAGTTCCGGACCCTTCACGATGACCGTCCCCCCGTTGAGGCTGCCCAGCCTGCGGATGACCAGCCGCACGTTGTGCTCCCGCCCGATGTCGGCGGCCCGGGGGTGTAAGACCCGGGCGCCCAGGGCGGCCATCTGGGACACTTCGTCGTAGGTGATGGTGCGCAGGGGCCGGGCCGCCGGCACCAGCTTCGGGTCGGCGGTCATGATCCCCTCCACGTCCTTGTAGATCTCCACCACCTCGGCGCCCAGGGCCGCGCCCATGGCCACGGCGGTGGTGTCGCTGCCTCCCCGCCCCAGGGTGGTGATCTCCCCGGTGGCGGTGACCCCCTGAAAGCCGGCCACCACCGCCACCCGGTCCTGTTCCAGGTGCCGGCGCACCGGGCGGGGGTCAATGCTGAGGATGCGGGCGTCGTTGAACTCGTCGGTGGTCAGGATGCCCGCCTGGCCGCCGGTCAGGGCGATGGCCGGACAGCCGGCCCGCACCAGGGTGTGGGCCAGCAGGGCGGTGGAGATGATCTCCCCGGTGGACAGCAGCAGGTCGAGGGTGCGGGGGTCGACCTGCGGGTCCACCTCCCGCATCAGTCCCACCAGGGTGTCGGTGGCGTAGGGGTCGCCTTCCCGTCCCAGGGCGGACACCACCGCCACCACCCGATAGCCCCGCGTGCGGGTGGCGGTGATCAGCTCGGCGACCTGCAGCCTCCCCTCCGGTGTGGCCAGGACCGTCCCGCCGAATTTCTGGACGACAATGCGCATCAGGCCGTTCTGTCCGCCGGTACAGCGGCGGCGTGCTGTCAGGATCGGACCCCGGACGCCAGCAGCCCCGCCTGCGCCAAGTGCTCGGCAATCTGGACGGCGTTCAACGCCGCCCCCTTGCGCAGGTTGTCGGCCACGGCGAAGAACGCCAGCATGCCCGCCTCGTCGGTGCGGATGCGCCCCACCAGGCAGGGATCCCGCCCCGCGGCGGCCGCCGGCGTGGGGTAGGCGCCCGAGGCCGGGTCGTCCACCACCTCCACCCCCGGCGCCGCGGCCAGCAGCGCCCGGGCCTGCTCGGCCGGAAGCGGCCGTTCGAACTCGGCGTGGACGGCGACCCCGTGGCCCACCAGGGTGGGCACCCGCACGCACGTGACCCCGACGGCCAGGTCGGGCAGGTCCAGCATCTTGCGCAGCTCGGCGGCCACCTTGGTTTCCTCGCTGAACTGCGTCCCGCGCAGCGAGCCGATGGCCGGGATCAGGTTGCCGGCGATGGGGTGCGTGAACGCCGCCCCCAGCGGGCGGGGCGGCACCCGGCGGGTGGCGACCATGTGCTGGACCTCCGCCCACAGCTGCTCGACTCCCCGCTGGCCCGCCCCCGACACCGACTGATACGAGCAGGCCACCAGCCGGCGCAGTCCCGCCTCCCGGTGCAGGGGCGCCAGGGGGACGGCGATGGTGGCGGTGGTGCAGTTGGGGTTGGCCACGATCCGCCGGGGGATGCGGGCCAGGGCGTGGGCGTTGACCTCGGGGATGACCAGGGGGACGTCAGGGTCCATCCGGAACGCCGCGGAGTTGTCGATCACCGTCGCGCCGGCCGCCGCCGCCCGGGGGACCCACCGCCGGGCCACGTCGTCGGGGGTGTCGAAGATCACCACGTCCAGCCCGGCGAACGCCTCCTCGGACAGGGCCTCGACGGCGTGGGCGCCGATGCGGCGGCCGACCGAGCGCTCGGAGGCGAACAGCCGCAGGGTGTCCACCGGAAAGCGGCGCTGCTGGAGAACGCGCAGGACCTCCCGGCCGACCACGCCGGTGGCGCCCACGATGCCGACGCGAAAGCCTCCTGCCGGTATGGGACTTCCCCCCTTCATCCTCTGCCCGCGGGCTGCCCCCGACGGACGCCGCGCCCGCAGGCTGCGCGCGGAGGCGCCGCTACAGGTCCAGCAGATTCTCCAGGCCGTGCACGAGTCCCTGTAGGGACCGGACCCGGCGCACCGCCAGCAGCAGGCCGGGCATGAACGACTCCTCGCTGATGGAGTCGTGGCGGATGGTCAGGGTCTGACCGGGACCGCCGAAGATCACTGCCTGGTGGGCCACCAGGCCCGGCAGGCGCACGCTGTGGACGGGGATCCCCTCGGCCCGTCCCCCGCGGGCGCCGGCCACCATCTCTTCCTCGGCCACCGCGGGTGGGGGCGCGGTCCCCCGCGCCGCCGCCACCGCCGCGGCGGTCCGCAGCGCCGTCCCCGAGGGCGCGTCGCGCTTGCGGTCGTGGTGCATCTCGATGATCTCCACGTGCGGAAAGAAGCGCGCCGCCCGGCGGGCGAACTCGATCATCAGGACGGCGCCCACCGCGAAGTTGGGCGCCACCACGGCGCCGGTGCGGTGGGAGGCGGCCAGGTCGGCCAGGGCCTGCAGGTCGGCCGGGGCCATGCCGGTGCCGCCGATGACCGGGCTGACCCCGGCCGGGAGCGCCGCGCGGGCGTGCTCGGCGGCCGCCGGGCCCGGGCTGAAGTCCACCAGGACGTCGGGGCGGCGGCCCAGCACCTGGGCCAGGTCGGCGGTGATGACGACGCCCAGGGGTCCCGCCCCCGCCACCTCTCCGGCGTCCCGGCCGATCGCCCGGGACCGGCCCAGGGCCGCCACCAGCGTCATGTCCTCCTGGGCCGCCACCGCCCGCACGGCCGCCCGCCCCATGCGGCCGGCGGCTCCCGCCACCGCCACGCGGATCGTGCCGGCCATCCACCCCACCTCCCTGCCTCGGGAACCGGGGAGCGAGGACGTGACCGGGACCGCCGTCGGGGCTCGTATCCTGTGTCCCGGCGTCCCGGCCCGCCCCGCCGTGACCGCGCCTACCCCGCCCGGGCCTCCACGTACCGCCGGAAGGCGTCCCGGACGGCGGCCTCCAGCCGGCCGTCGGAGCGGAAGGGGCCGATGGCCGCCAGGGACAGCCCCTCGGGGCGCAGCAGCCTCTGGGCCATGCGCTGCACGTCCTCGGAGGTCACGGCGTCGATGCGCGCCAGCAGCTCGTCCAGCGACACCACCCGCCCGTGGTAGATCAGCGAGCGCGCCAGCATGGACATCCGGCTGCCCGTGCTTTCCAGGCCCAGCATCAGGCTGCCCTTCAGCGACTCTTTGGCCCGGCGCAGTTCGGCGTCGGGCACCGGATCGGTACGCACCCGGTCCAGTTCCTCCAGGACCAGGCGGACCACCTCGGGGCCGGCCCCCGGGCTCATGCCCGCGTAGATCACAAACAGCCCGCCGTCCCGGTACGCGGCGGCGTAGGACGCGATGCTGTAGACCAGCCCGCGCTTTTCCCGGATCTCCTGGAACAGCCGCGAGCTCATCCCCCCGCCCAGCAGGTGGTCCAGGACCGCCAGGACGTACCGCCCGTCGTCGGCCTGGGCCAGCCCCTGGGAGCCCAGGCACAGGTGCACCTGCTCGGTCTCCTTGGACCGCACGGCCACCGCCGCCTCGGCCCGCGGGGGAGGCTGGTCGGTGCGCCGGGCAGTCCCCTCCCACCCGCCGAAGTGCCGCTCCGCCGCGCGCACCACCTGCTCGTGATCCAGGTCGCCGGCGGCCGCCAGCAGGACATTGTCGGGCCGGTAGTGGCGGGCGATGTGGGTGAGGAAGTCGTCCCGCTGCAGGCGGCCCACGGTGGCGAGGGTGCCGATGACGGGACGGCCCAGCGGGTGGCTGTTCCACACCGTCTGGGCGAACAGGTCCTGGACCAGCTCGTCGGGAGAGTCCTCGTAGGACTTGATCTCCTCGGTGATCACCTGGCGCTCGCGCTCGATGCTCTCCGGCGCCAGGGTGGCGCGCAGGAGCATGTCGGCGTAGACCTCCAGGGCCCGGTCCAGGTGGGCCGACAGCACCTTGATGTAAAAGACCGTCTGCTCGCGGTCGGTGAAGGCGTTCATCTGGCCGCCGATCTCGTCCACCGCCTGGGCGATCTCCAGGGCTGTGCGGGCGGCGGTGCCCTTGAAGAACAGGTGCTCCAGGAAGTGGGAGATGCCGTGGTGCTCGGGCGGCTCGTGGCGGGACCCCACCCCCACCCAGATGCCCGCGGCGACGGTGCGGACGTGAGGGATACGCTCGGTCAGCACCCGCATGCCGTTGGGAAGGGTGGACAGCGCGACGGAGGACGCGGCCATGGCGTTATCCTACTGGATTACCCGCCGGCAGGACAGGGTCCTGCGGGCGGGCCCGCGGTCCGGGGAGGGTCAGGACCGCGGGGCCCCGGGTCCCGGTCCTCCCGGGCGGGGACGGCGGCGCCGGCGGCCGCGGCGGCCTCCCGGTCCGGCGGGCCGGCGCTGCTCCGGGCCGGACGGCGCCGGCGCGGCGGCGGTGCCCGCGGGGACGGTGCCGGCGGGGGCCCCCTCCCCCGGCGGGGTGACTCCCCGGCGGGTGAGGTTGATGCGGCCCTGGCTGTCGATCTCCTTGACCTTGACCAGCAGCTCGTCGCCGACCTTGACCACGTCCTCCACCCGGCTCACGCGGCCGTCGGACAGTTCGGAGATGTGGACCAGCCCCTCCTTGCCGGGCAGCACTTCCACGAACGCGCCGAAGTTCATCAGCCGGGTGACCTTGCCCAGGTACATCTCCCCCACCTTGACGTCGCGGACGATGGCCTGGATCATCTCGATGGCCCTCCGGGCGGCGGCCTCGTCGGTGGAGGCGATGAGCACCCGGCCATCCTGCTCGATGTCGATCTTGACGCCGGTCTCGGCGGTGATCTTGTTGATCACCTTGCCGCCGGGGCCGATGACCTCCCGGATCTTGTCGGGGCTGATCTCGATGGTGATGATCCGCGGCGCGTAGGGCGACAGGGTGGGCCGCGGCTCGGCGATCACCTTGGCCATCTCATCCAGGATGTACAGGCGGGCCTGGCGGGCCTGCTCCAGGGCGCGGGCCAGGATGTCCCGGGTCAGCCCGGACACCTTGATGTCCATCTGCAGGGCCGTGACGCCCAGCCGGGTGCCGGCCACCTTGAAGTCCATGTCGCCCATGGCGTCTTCCAGGCCCAGGATGTCGGTGAGCACGGCGGCCCGTCCGTTGGGGCCGGTGACCAGGCCCATGGCGATGCCGGCCACCGGCGCCCGGATGGGGACGCCGGCGTCCATCAGGGCCAGGGTGGAGCCGCACACCGACGCCATGGAGGTGGAGCCGTTGGACTCCAGGACCTCGGAGACCAGGCGGATGGTGTACGGGAAGACCGACTCGTCGGGGATCATGGGCTCCAGGGCGCGCTCGGCCAGCAGGCCGTGGCCGATCTCGCGGCGGCCGGGGCTGCGCAGCGGCCGGACCTCTCCCACCGAGTAGGGCGGGAAGGAGTAGTGGTGCATGAAGCGCTTGGACGTGCGCGGCGTGATGTCGTCGATGATCTGCTCGTCCTCCCCCGTGCCGAGGGTGGCCACCGTGAGGACCTGGGTCTGCCCCCTCTGGAACAGGCCGGACCCGTGCGCCCGGGGCACCACGCCCACCGCGATGTACAGGGGGCGGATGTCCGTCAGCCCCCGGCCGTCGGGCCGGCGGCCCTCCTCCAGGATCATCCGGCGCACCTCCTCCTTGGTGAGCGCCTGGATGATCTCGCCGATTTCCGCCTCCCGGTCGGGGAACTGCTCCAGCAGCGACGGAGCCACCGCTTCCTGCACCCGGCGCAGGGCGTCCTCCCGGGCCAGCTTCTCGGGCTGGACCAGCGCCTCCCGGATGAGCGGCAGCGCCCGCTCCCGCACCGCCCGCGCCAGTTCGGGGTCCGGCGCCGTCTCCGGCACCGCCATCTTGGGCTTGCCCACCCGGGCCATCAGCTCCCGCTGGGCGGCGATGATCTTGCGGATCTCCCGGTGCGCCAGGTCCAGGGCGTCCAGGAGGCGGGCCTCGGGCACCTCGTCGGCGCCGGCCTCGACCATGATGATGGCGTCCTCGCTGGCCGCCACCACCAGGTCCAGGGCGCTCTCCTCCGCCAGCTGCTTCCAGGTGGGGTTGATCACCAGCTCCCCGCCCACCAGGCCCATTCGGACGGCGCCGATGGGGCCATGGAAGGGGATGTCGGAGATGCACAGGGCCGCCGAAGCACCGTTGACCGCCAGCACCGCCGGGTCGTTGTCGAAGTCGGTGGACAGGACCGTGGCGATGACCTGCACGTCGTTGCGGAACCCCTTGGGGAACAGCGGCCGCAGGGGGCGGTCCATCAGCCGCGCCGAGAGGATGGCCCGCTCGCCGGGCCGCCCCTCCCGCTTGAAGAACCCGCCGGGGATCTTGCCGGCGGCGTACATGCGCTCCTCGAAGTCGCAGGTCAGCGGGAAGAAGTCCACCCCCTCCCGTGGCTCGGTCGAGGCGGTGGCGGTGACCAGGACCATGCTGTCGCCGCTGCGCACGACCACCGCTCCGCCGGCCTGGCGGGCCAGCAGACCGGTCTCAAAGATCAGCTCGCGGCCGCCCACGGGGGCGGCCACGCGGGTCACAACGGGAATCATCCGCGCTCTCCTCCTACGGTCAATGTCCTCACGTCAGTATGTCACCGGCCGTTCCGGGAAGCTCTGCCCGTCCCTGGCCGGGATCCCCCTCCCGGGGTCTGTCCCCTGCGGGGTCTGTCCCCCCACGACCCGGGGCCGGGTCTGTCCCCTGGCTCCCGCCCCCGGGGTCTGTCCCCGCGGCCCGGGCAGACACGGCGATGGGAGCGGGGTGCCCCGCTCCCATCCCGCCACCGTCCGCGCCACCGGGTCGTCCTCTCACCGGCGCAGGCCGAGGGCGTCCACGATCGCCCGGTACCGCTCCACATCGGTGCGCATCAGGTAGTCCAGCAGCCGGCGGCGCTGGCTGACCATCTTCAGCAGCCCACGCCGGGAGTGCAGGTCCTTCTTGTGCACGGCGAGGTGCTCGGTGAGCTTGTTGATCCGCTCGGTGAGCAGGGCGATCTGCACTTCCGGCGAACCGGTGTCGGCGTCGTGCCGGCGGAACCGGCTCACGATGGCCTGCTTGCTCTCGCGGGTGACTGCCACCCCTGCACCTCCTGCCGGAGCCAAAAATCAAAAAGCCGAGGGGCCGCCGGGGGTACGGACCTCCCAGCCATCGACCGTGCTCTATCCTAGCACGGGCGCCCGCCGCCAGCAATGCGCCGGACGCCCTCAGGGCGGGTCCGGGGGCTCGGGCGCGTCCCGGCCCGATGGCTCCCGGACCGCCTCCGGGGACAGGGCGGGCAGGCCGGCGGCGGCAGCCGCCCGGGCCAGGGCCGCGGGCACGGCGCTCACGTCGGCGGCCATCTGGGCCACCAGGGCCTCGACGGTGGGAAACGCCTCTTCATCCCGCAGGCGCGCCGCGACCGCCAGGCTCACCGTGCGGTCGTAGAGGTCTCCTTCAAACCCCAGCAGGTACCCTTCCACCTGGAGCCTGCCGGGCCCGAACGTCGGGCGCGTGCCCAGGCTGATG
This sequence comes from Armatimonadota bacterium, assembly GCA_031081675.1. NCBI lineage: Bacteria > Bacillati > Armatimonadota > Armatimonadota bacterium. The sequence goes on along the minus strand of JAVHLZ010000009.1, from coordinate 80,943 downwards.
GCCGCGGGGTGGATTCCCTGGGGGGTGCGGCAGGTGCCCGCGTAGATGCCCGGGGCGGGCAGGAGCTTGTCCGGCGCCACCTCCAGGTTCACGGTGGGAAACCCCAGCTGCCGGCCGCGGCCATCCCCCCGGATCACGCGCCCGGTCACCGCATACCACCATCCCAGAAGGCGCGCCGCGTCGGTCACCCGCCCCTCGCGCAGCAGGTCCCGGATCCGGGAGCTGCTGACCCGCTCGCCGTCAATCACCACGGGATCGGCGACCTCCACCCGGAAGCCCAGCTGCGCTCCCAGCACCCGCAGCATCCCCACGTCTCCGGCCCGATCGCGGCCGAAGGTGTAGTCGGGGCCGCACACCACCTCAGCCATGCGCAACCGCTCCACCAGCATCCGCACCCACCGGTCGGGGGGGGTCTGCCGCAGGGCGTCGTCAAACCGCACCACCACCACCAGGTCCACGCCCAGGTCGGCCAGCAGGGCGAGACGCTCATCCAGGGTGGTCAGCAGGATCGCGCCCGTCTGAGGATGCAGCACCTTCTGGGGGTGCGGATCAAACGTCACGACGGCGCACGATCCCCCCAGCGCATCCGCGCGCCGGCGGGCGGCGGCGATCAGCGCCTGGTGCCCCCGGTGGACGCCGTCGAACGTGCCCAGGGCCACCACCAGGGGCCGCCGCGCGGTCGGGATGTCCTGCAGGCCGTGGACAACCTCCATTCAGGACTCCCGCAGCACCTTGAATGGTTTCAGCAGGCCGTCCTCCACCCGGGCCAGGGCCACCAGGCCGTGGGAGTCCCGCAACCGCACCACCCGCGCCCCCGCCAGCCGCTGCCAGTGGGGAATGCGGAACAGGGGGATGGCCTGCCCGTGCACCGCGGCCCGCCGCTGGAGAGGCAGCAGGTCCACCGCCGGGTAGTCGGCCAGCGCGTCGTCCACCGGCAGGATGAGCTGGGCCAGCCGGCCGCCGGAGGCGGCCTCCTGGAGCTCTTCGAGGGTGTGGCTGTGCGCCAGCTCGTACCGCCCCACCCGCGTGCGCACCATGAAGGAGGCGACGGCGCCGCACCCCAGCGTCTCGCCGAGATCGGTGCACAACCGTCGCACGTACGTGCCCTTGGAGCACGCCACATCCAGGATGGCGCGCGGCGGATCGCCGGGGATGAACTCCCGCAGCTCCAGCCGGTAGATCCGCACCCGGCGGGCCGGCGGCTGGACGGTCTGCCCGCGGCGGGCCAGCTCATACAGTCGCCGCCCGCCCACCCGGACCGCCGAGGCCATGGGAGGGACCTGCTCGATCTCGCCCAGGTACAGCGGGAGGGCGTCTTCCACCTGCTCGGCGGTGACGGTCGCCGGGTGGGTCTCGCGCACCGTGCGCCCGTAGATGTCGCCCGTATCGGTGGAGCGGCCGAAGGTCACCTCCACCCGGTAGGTCTTGTCGGCCTCCGCCAGGAATTCGGCGACCCGGGTGGCGCGGTTGATGGCCAGAACCAGAACGCCGGCGGCGCCGGGGTCCAGGGTGCCCGTATGGCCCACCCGACGGGTGCCGGCGAGGTCCCGGACGGCGTCCACCACGTCGTGGGAGGTCATGCCCACGGGTTTGCAGACCACCAGGATGCCGTCCACCGACAGGGCAGGAGCAGGTCCGGTCATAGGCGGCAGGCAACCAGGCCGATCCTCACCCCGTCTGCTCCGCCTCCCGGGCGGGCGCGGAGGCCGGGCCGGCGGGGACGTCGGCGCCATCGCGGCGCAGTTCGCGCTCGACTTCGGCCAGGGTGGCGGCCACCACCTCCTCCAGCCGGCCCGCGGCCGTGAATCCGGCCGCCCCCGGGTGCCCCCCTCCGCCGAACGCCTCGGCGATCACGTGGGAGCGCACCCCGTCCCGGGAGCGGATGCCGACCCGCACGCCGTCGGGGGTCTGCTCGAACAGGAGCGCCACCTTCACCCCCCGGATCTGCCGGAGCACCCCCACGATGCCCGTGGTGTCCTCCGGCGCCGCCCCGGCCTGCGCCAGCATGGCGGGGGTGACCGTGGTCCACGCCACGCGGCCGTCGGGCGAGACCCGCAGGCTCGCCAGGGCCAGGCCCAGCAGCCGCAGGCCCGCCGCCGTGCGCGTCTCGTACACGCGCTCGACGATCTCCGCCACCGAGCCACCCGCCTCCATCAGCTCGGCGGCCAGCCGCAGCGTCTGCGGGGAGGTATTCGGGTAGCGGAACGCGCCGGTGTCGGTCACCACGGCGGTGAGCAGGGCCTGGGCGATCTCCCGGTCCAGCGGGACGCCCAGGGCCCGGATGATCTCGGCCACCATCTCCCCGACCGCCGCGGCGGACGGGTCGAGGTATACCAGGTGGCCGTAGCCGGTGTTGGTGAGGTGGTGGTCAACGTTGACCACCACCCGCGCGCGGGCCAGCACCTCCGCGAACGCGCCGGCCCGGTCGGGCGAACTGCACTCCACTGCCACGGCCGCGTCCCAGGGCCCGGGCGGCGGGGTGGTGACCACCGCGGACGCGCCGGGCAGCGCGCGGAACGGCTCGGGCACTCCGTCGGCGCTGCCGACTCGGGCCGGTACACCCACCCGGGTCAGGGCCAGCCCGAGGGCCAGGGCCGACCCCAGGCAGTCGCCGTCGGGATCGACGTGGCAGATCACGAGGACGTCACGACTGGCCCGCAGCGTCGTCGCGATCTGCGCCGCCAGGGTGCTCATGGGCCTCCTTCCCGTCGGGGGGACCGCTCAGCCGGCGGATCAGAGACACGACCCGGGTCCCGCGCTCGATGGACTCGTCCAGCCGGAAGGTGATCTCGGGCACAAAGCGCATCTGCAGCCGACGGCCCAGTTCGCCCCGCACAAAGCCCGCCGCGCTGTGCAGGCCGGCCATGGTCTGGGCCTTGGCCTGCTCGTCGCCCAGGACGCTGACGAAGACCCGGGCGTGGCGCAGGTCGGGACTGATCTCCACCTCGGTCACCGACACGAACCCGATGCGCGGGTCCTTGACCTGATGGTGGAGGATGTCGCTGACCTGCTCGCGGATGAACTCCCTGACCTTGTCGGGACGGTGGGACATGGGCCCTCAACCCGCGGGATGGGGATCTGTGGCCGGCCTCATCACCGCAACTCCATCTCGTAGCGCACCACGATCATCTCCGACTCCCGCTCCACCACCTCCATGATCCGCGACAGGATCCGGTTGGCGTGGCGGGCGTCGGTACTCACGCACGTGACCGCCAGGTGGGCGTGGCGGTGATCGTCCTGGGCGTCCACCTCGGCGGCGGCCACGTTGAACTCGTTGTGGAGCCGGTCCAGCAGGCTCTTCACCAGCCGGCGCTTGTCCTTGAGGCTGTGGCTGGCCGGCAGGGTGAGCTCGACCTGCAACACGCCGATGACCATGTCTGTCCCGGGACGGACCGCGCCGTCCCGCTTTCCGGCCCGGGCCCCTCCCCCCTAGGCCGGCTCTTCGCGGACCTCGTAGGCTTCCAGGATGTCTCCGACCTTGATGTCGCCGAACCGCTCCAGGGCGATGCCGCACTCGAACCCTTCGGTCACCTCGCGCACATCCTCCTTGAAGCGGCGCAGGGACGCGATGCGGCCGTCGTGCACGACCACCCCGTCCCGGACGACCCGGACGGCGGCGCCGCGGGTCACCACCCCCGACGCCACGTAGCAGCCGGCGACCGTGCCCACCCGGGAGATGGTGAAGGTCTGGCGGACCTCGGCCCGCCCCAGGACCACCTCCCGCCGCCGCGGCGCCAGCAGGCCGCGGATGCGCTGGCGCAGGTCGTCCAGGGCCTCGTAGATGATGCGGTGGGTGACGATCTCCACCCGCTCCTGTTCGGCGACCTTGCGCACGGGCGGGTCCGGGCGGACGTTGAAGCCCACGATGAGCGCCCGGCTGGCCGCCGCCAGCATGACGTCCGACTCGGTGACGTTTCCCACCGCCGCGTGGAGCACCCGCACGCCCACCTCCGGGGTGGCCAGGCGGGGCAGCGACTGGAGCAGGGCCTCCACCGACCCGTGGGTGTCGGCCTTGACGATGACCCGCAGCTCGCGGGGACCGCCCTCGGCGGGCGCTTCTTCCGGAGGCGCCACCGCCGCTTCGGCGGCGCGGCGCCGCTCGCGGCGCTCCTCGACGATGGCGCGAGCCAGGCGCTCGTCGCGGACCACCTCCAGCAGGTCGCCGGCCGTGGGCACGTCGTCCAGGCCTACCACCTCCACCGGGGTGCCGGGCGTGGCCTCCTGCAGCCGCTCGCCCCGGGCGTCGGTCATGGCGCGCACGCGGCCGGCGGTGGTCCCGGCCACCACCGCGTCACCCACCCGCAGGGTGCCCTCCTGGACCAGGACCGTGGCTACCGGGCCGCGCCCCCGGTCCAGGCGCGCCTCGATGATGGTTCCCCGGGCCGGCCGGTCCACCGGCGCCCGCAGGTCCTGCAGGTCGGCGACCAGGAGGAGCATCTCCAGCAGGTCCCGGATCCCCTGGCGGGTGCGGGCGGACACCGGCACCACCACGGTGTCGCCGCCCCAGTCCTCGGGCACCAGGCCCAGCTCGCTGAGCTGCTGCTTCACCCGGTCCACGTTGGCCTGGGGCAGGTCGATCTTGTTGATCGCCACCACCACCGGCACGCCGGCCGCCCGGGCGTGGTTGAGGGCTTCGACGGTCTGCGGCATGACGCCGTCGTCGGCGGCCACCACCAGCACGGCGATATCGGTGACCTGGGCGCCCCGCGCGCGCAGGGTGGTGAAGGCCTCGTGGCCAGGCGTGTCGATGAAGACGATCCGGCGGCCGTCCACGTCCACCGTGGAGGCGCCGATGTGCTGGGTGATGCCGCCCACTTCCCGGGCCGCCACATCGGTCTGTCGGATGGCATCCAGCAGCGACGTCTTGCCGTGGTCCACGTGTCCCATGATGGTGACGACCGGCGGCCGAGGCGGAGCCGTGGCGTCGCGGCTCACCTCCAGTCGGCGGGCCCCCGGAGCGGCCGCGGCGGGCGCCGGCTCGGGACGGCGGACGCGCGACCCCAGCGACTCGGCCACCCGGGTGGCGACCTCCAGGGAGATCTGCTGGTTGATCCCGGCGAGCACTCCCTGTTCCAGCAGCCGTTTGATCACCTCGCCGGCCGGCACGCCCAGCTTTGACGCCAGTTCGCCGACGGTCACCGGGCCGGTGAGCTCCACCTCCGGAGCCACCACGGGAGGCGCGGCCGGCTCTGGAGGAGGCGGCGGGGGAATGCGCTCCTTGACCTTGGGAGGGCGCTCCTTGGGCGCTGTGACCGGCGCCGGAGCCGGCGCCACTGGAGGAGGCGGCGGGACCGGAGGCGGTTCCACCGGCGGGCGCGGCACGGCCGGGCGCGGGGGAGCCTCCTTGCGCGGTGGCACCGGCGGGCGCGGAGACACCCGTGGAGGGGCCGCGGCCGCCGGTCGGATGACCGGGCGCGTTTCCTTCGCCGCGGGTTTGGCGGGCCCTGCGGCCGGCGGAGCGGCGGGAGCGGGCCTGGCGGGTCGGGCCGGCGGAGCCGCCTCCGGCCCTGCGGGCGGGGCGGGGCGCGGCTCGACCGGACGTGCGGCTACCGGTTCCGGCGCAGGTGCCGGCGGGGCCGGCCGGGGCTCCGGAGCGGGAGTCACCGGTTCGGGCTGCGGGGGCGCGGCCGCGGGCTCCGGCGGGGGCGGCGGAGGAGGCGGCGTGATCTTGCGCAGCCCCAGGATCCTCTCCCCCGTGGGCGTTCGGGCCTCCCGGGCGGGGGCGGGAGCCGGCTTGGTCTCAGGCTGGCCTTTGACCCGCCGGCGCACCCGCTCCACCGTGGCTGCGTCCAGGGAGCTGCTGTGACTTTTGACCTGGATGTTCATGCTGGCCAGCAGGTCCATCAGGGCCTTGCTGGTCATGCCCAGTTCCCTGGCCAGCTCGTGCACTCGCATCCTGTCGCGCCCTCCTCCCGGATCCGCTACGTGGTGGCCCGGCGGCCGGCCGCCGGAATCCGGATCACCTTGGGGCGATCGGCCCCGGCCCGGGCGGCCAGTACGCTCTCCACCACCCGCAGCAGATCCGCCTCCAGCCCCTCCGGCAGGGGCGCCTGCAGCGCATGGGCCAGGCGGCCCTCGCGCACGCCGGAGCGGGCGCAGTCCACCGACGGGCACACGTACGCCCCGCGCCCGGCCAGCTTGCCGGTGGGATCGACCACGACGGCTCCCGACGGGGTGCGCACCACCCGCACCAGATCCCTCTTGGGGCGCGCGGTGCGGCAGGCCACGCACATCCGGGTGGGAATGGTGCGCGACTTAGGCATCGGTCGTCCCCGTCGCAGATCCAGTCGGCTGGCCGGCCGCGCCGACCGAAGGCGCCGGCACCTCTGTGCGGGCGCCGGCATCGGTCGGGGGAGACGATCCCTCCGCCCCCACCGGGGCGGCCTCCTCCTCGGGCAGGTCCACGAAGAGCTTGCGGGCCTCGATCTCCTTGATCTGGCTCTCGCTCTTGATGTCGATGCGCCAGCCGGTCAGCTTGGCCGCCAGCCGCGCGTTCTGTCCCTCGCGCCCGATGGCCAGGGACAGCTGGGTGTCGGGCACGATGACCAGCGCCGTCTTGGTCTCCTCGTCGATCTCCACCCGCGACACCTTGGCGGGGCTGAGGGCGCCGGCGACGAACTGGGCGGGGTCGGGGTGCCAGGGCACGATGTCGATCTTCTCCCCCTTCAGCTCGTCCACGATGGCCTGGACCCGGGACCCTTTGGGGCCCACGCAGGCGCCCACGGCGTCCACGTTCTTGTCCCGGGAGGCCACGGCGATCTTGCTGCGGGCGCCGGCCTCCCGGGCGATGGCCTTGATCTCCACGATGCCCTCGTAGATCTCCGGCACCTCCAGTTCGAACAGCCGCTTGAGCAGGCCGGGGTGGGTGCGGGAGACCACGATCTGGGGTCCGCGGGTTCCCTGGCGCACCTCCACCACGTAGGCCTTGATGCGCTCGTTCTGCCGGTAGCTCTCCCGGGGGATCTGTTCGGTGGGCGGCAGCACGGCCTCGATGCGCCCCAGGTCCAGGTAGACGTTCCGGCGCTCGATCCGCTGCACGGTGCCGGTGACGATGTCGCCCTCCCGGTCCCGGAACTCCTTGTAGACCAGATCCCGCTCGGCTTCCCGCAGGCGCTGGACGACCACCTGCTTGGCCGTCTGGGCCGCGATGCGCCCGAAGTCCTTGGGCGTCACCTCCACCTCCACCACGTCGCCCACCTTGGCCGTGGGGTCCCACTGCTGGACCTCCGCCAGGGAGATCTGGGTGTGCTCGTCCTCCACCGTCTCCACCACGGTGCGGATCTGGTACGCCCGCATCTCTCCGGTCTCCCGGTCCAGCTCGATGCGCATGTTCTGGGCCGAGGCGCCGTAGTTCTTCTTGTAGGCCGACAGCAGCGCGGCCTCGATGGCCTCGATGATGACCTCTTTGCTGATGCCCTTCTCTTCCTCGATCTGCTCCAGAGCCTTCATCAGTTCCGCGTTCATGACATCACCCCGCCGCCTACGCCCTCAGGTCGGCCCGCAGGTCGTCCAGGTCCACCACCAGGCGGGCCTGGACGATCTGCGCCTTCGGCACCCGCACCTGCCGGCCGCGCACCTGGAGAACCACGTCGTCCCCGATCACGCCCAGCAGGACCCCCCGGAGGACCTTCCCGCCCTCCACGGGTTGCGCCGTCTTCACCTCGGCCTTGCGGCCCGCGTACCGGCGGAAATCGGCGTCGGTGCGCAGCGGCCGGTCCAGGCCCGGGGAGGAGACTTCCAGGGTGTAGGGGTGGTCGAAGAGGTCGACCAGGTCCAGCTGGCGGCCCAGCATCTCGTTGACCCGGGCGCACTCCTCGACGGTGATGCCCCCCTCCGGTCGGTCCACCAGGACCTTCAGGACCGTGCGCGCACCCTCGCCGGACAGGGAGACCTCGACCGTCTCCAGGCCCAGCCGGGCCACGATCGGCCGCAGCATCTGCTCGACCTGCGCCACGATCTCTTCCCGCGTCATCGCCTCTCCGTCCCCCCCCGGTGCCCGGGGCGTCCTCGCCATAAAAAAGAGTGGGTCCCACCGTCACCCACTCACCGCGCCCCCAGGCGGGGGCTTCCCGCATGCCCGAATCGGTCGCGCGTGCGCGCGACGGTCTCAGTATAGCACGAGACCGGGGGGCAGGCAACGCCGCCTCCGGCCCGGGGAACGGCTAGGCGAGCTCCCTGAGCGCCTCCAGCACCTCCCGGGAGTGGCCGGCGATCTTGACGTTGGGAAAGACCCGGGCGATCCGACCGTCCCGGTCGATGATGAACGTGGTCCGCGCCACCCCCCAGTACGTCTTGCCCATCAGGGACTTGCGGGTCCACACCCCGTACAGGCGGGCCACCTCGTGGTCGGTGTCGGCCAGCAGCGGATACGGGATGCCCAGTTTGGCCTTCCACCGGGCGTGGGTGGCCACGCTGTCGGTGCTGATGCCCAGGACCTCCGCTCCCAGCGTCTGATAGGCCGCGTAGTCGTCACGGAACGCGGTGGCTTCCTGGGTTCAGCCGGGCGTGAAGTCCCGGACGTAGAACCACAGGACCACCGGGCGGCCGCGGAGGGCCGACAGCCGCACCGGCCGGCCCTGGTCGTCCGGCAGGGTGAAGTCGGGGGCAAGGTCGCCTTCGACCGGCATCCGCATCTCCTCCCGGGTCCGGGAAAGGGTTTCCCCCGCGCCCGCCAAACCCTTGGTCGGGATGCCTCCGGCGGGCGATGTTGCTCTCATCTTCGACCTGGACAATACCCTCATCCTCTCCCCGACCGACTTCCTGGCCGTCCGCCGCCGCCTGATCGACCTGCTGGAGCAGGCGGGGGTGCGGGCCGGGGCGCGGGAGGACCTGATGGCGCTGTCGCTGCCGGATCTGGTGCGGGTGGGCGAGCAGGCCGACCCGGGCCTGGGCCCGCGGATGTGGGAGGTGATCGGTGCCGCCGAGGCGGACGGGCTGGCCCGGGCCGCGGTCGCCCCCGGAGCCCGGGAGGTCCTGGCAGCCCTGCGGGCGAGGGGCTATCGGCTGGCGCTGCTGACCAATACCAGCGGCCGGGGGTTGCGGGAGAGGCTGGCTGCTCTGGGGCTGCTGGAGTACTTCGACGTGGTGGCCACCCGCGATGACGTCCCCGACCTCAAGCCCGGCGGAGGCGGCATCGTCTCCGTCCTCCGGCGCCTGCCCGGTGTGCGGCGGGCCTACATGATCGGGGACGCATGGATCGACGCCGAGGCCGCCGTGCGGGCCGGCGTGCCCTTCATCGGGGTGGGACCGAAGCGGTCGGCCGTGGAGGCGCGGGGGCTCCCCGTGTGGGCGTGGGTGGACGACCTCAGGCAGATCCTGGACCTGGAACTGGATCCCCGAGAGGGTGGAGCGGGAGACTAGAACGTCGGAACGTCACCACGTGGGAACGTGGGATCCGGCGGGGCGGCGGAGGTCACCAGAGGTGCTTGAACTTCGCTGCGAAGCGGCGCTCCAGCTCCTCCTGGTGCAGGCCGTAGATGGGGCACTCCCGCAGCCGGCAGACGTGCAGGGCCTGGTTGCAGAAGGCGTCGGGGATCTCCCAGCACCGGGGGTTGACCAGGTAGGCGGCGCACACCCCCCGGCGGGGGTGCAGGGTCATGGGGCCGGGGCCCGGCGCCGCCTCCGGGGCGGGCGGCGCCGCCGGAGGCTGCACCAGGCGGAGCAGGGGCCGGTCCGGGGCCCGGGAGGCGCCCTCCCGGGCGGCAGGCTCCCCGCCGGGGTCCGGGGCCGGGGACGTCAGCTCGGCCAGCTCCACCGAGGCATCCTGAATGAAGGCCCTAATGCCGCGCCGCAGCTCCTCGCGCTCTTTCCTCATGTAGTCGCACGACCTCCCGGGCCAGTTCCATGTACTCCTGGGCGCCCCGGGACGAGGGGTTGTGGACGAACAGGGGAACGCCCACCATGGACGACTCGACCAGTTTGATATTGAAGTGGATCGACGTCTGGAACACCTTGTCCCCGAAGAAGTCCTTGATGCCCTGCAGGATCTCACGGCTGATGTTGGTGCGGGCGTCATACATGGTGGGCAGAACTCCCAGGATCTCCACGTGGTGGCCCACCTCTTCCCGCACCATCTTCAGGGTGCGCAGCAGCTGACGCATCCCCAGCAAGGCGTAGTAGTGGGTCTGAATGGGGATGATCACCTCATCGCTCGCGACCAGGGCGTTGAGGGTCAGCAGGCCCAGGCTGGGCGGCGTGTCCACGAAGATGTAGGCGTAGTCTCCCAGGACCGGCCCCAGGCGCCTGCGCAGGGAGTTCTCCCGGCCGATCCGCGGGGCCAGCTCCAGCTCCGCCGCGGCCAGGTCGATGGAGGAGGGGGCCAGAAAGAGGTTGTCCACGGTGGTGGGCACGATGACCTGGGGCAGAGTGACCTCCGCCCCCTCGTCATCGCTTCCCACCAGCACGTGATAGACGGTGCGCTCCAGGCCGGCCGGATCCACCCCCAGGCTGACGGTGGCATTGGCCTGGGGATCCAGGTCGATGACCAGGGTCCGCCGCCCGCTCACGGCAAGGCAGGCCGCGAGGTTCACGGCCGTGGTCGTCTTCGCGCAGCCGCCCTTCTGGTTGACCAGCGCGATGACCCGGGCGGATCCTGTCTCGGTCACGCCGTCCTCCCGCGCCCGGCGGCGTCCTCGAACCGGGCCGCCGCGTGCGCGTCCGTCCTCACCGACCGGCTGCCGGCCCCGTCTGCTGCCGGAGGTACCACTCCAGGCGCCGCTCCACCGCGTCCACCACCGCCGCGGCCGCCGCGTCCTCCAGGGGACCGCCCCGTCCCAGGGCCGCGCCCACCAGGTTCTCCGCGCCCCGGCCCGTCTCCACCGCCAGGTGGACGACCACCAGGGGCCCCGCCGCGACCTGCTGCACCACCACCCGCCGCAGCGTGGCGGCCACACCCGCCGGCAGGATCTGGCCGAGCGCCGCGGCGGTCGCCTCGGCCGCCGCCCATACGCCCGCCAGTTCTCCGGGAGGGCGCTCCGCGCGCGCCGTCAGCCCGGCCTCTCCGTGGAGCACCGTCACCGTCGCCGCCACGCGATCGGGCGTCCGCTCCACACGCACCCCTGCCACCCGAACCCCCGCCACCGTGTTCCCCGCTGCGCTGGTCAGGGTACGGCGCGGACCTGCGGGGGGAGACAGGGCACCGTTCCCGTCGTTCGCATGCCTGTTCGACTCCGCGCGGAGGTTTTCCTCTCTGAACCCCCGGTGCTACAATGGCCCCGAATCCGCGACGCGCCGGCGCAGTACGGGGGGAGGCGGGAGGCATGCGGCTGACGGTGAGCGTGATCAAGGCGGACATCGGCGCCATCGGCGGACACACCCTGCCCAGCGACGAAGTCCTGGGGGAGGTGCGGGACCGGGTGATGCGCGAGCGCGGCCGGCTCCTCATCGACGCGTTCGTCTACCACACCGGGGACGACATCGCCGTCGTCATGACCCATACGCGGGGCGTGGACCATCCCGACATCCACCAGCTGGCCTGGGATGCCTTCCGGGCCGCCACCGAGGTGGCCCGACGGCAGGGGCTGTACGGGGCCGGGCAGGACCTGCTCAAGGACGCCTTCTCCGGCAACGTGCGAGGGCTGGGGCCGGGGTCGGCCGAGATCGAGTGTGAGGAGCGCCCCAACGAGGCCGTGGTCATCCTCACGGCGGACAAGACCGAGCCCGGCGCCTTCAACCTGCCCCTGTACCTGGTGTTTGCCGATCCCATGTACTCATCGGGCCTGCTGCTCTCGGAGCCCCTGCACCCGGGGTTCACCTTCCGGATCATGGACGTCGACCACACGGCCGGGGACCGGCTGATCACCCTGGACGCCCCCGAACGGCTGTACGACATCGCGGCCCTGCTGCGGGACACGCACCGGTACGTGATCGAGTCCATCTGGTCGCGGGCCTACCCGGGCGAGCAGGCGGCGGCGGTGAGCACGTCGCGTCTGCGGAACATCGCCGGCCGGTACGTGGGCAAGGACGACCCCTGCGCAGTGGTCCGGGTGCAAAAGATCTTTCCCGCCACCGAGGAGCTGGGGCCGGCGTTCGCCCTGGGTCCCTACGTGGCCGGCGACACCCGCGGCAGCCACAACCTGCCCCTGATGCCCGTCCCCATGAACACGCCCGCCTCCACCTTCTTCTGCTGCCCGATGGTCTGCGGGCTCGGCTTTTCGATCCACGAGGGACGCCTCACCGGCCCGACCGACCTGTTCGCCGACCCCTTCTGGCACGCGGTCCGGGATCGGATTGCCGCCAAGGCGATGGAGATGCGGCGGCAGGGGTTCTTCGGACCGGCGATGCTGCCCATGTCCGAGCTGGAGTACGGCGGGATCGTGGCCCGGCTGCGGCGGCTGGAGCAGGAGTTCGTGGTGCGGAGCGAGCCGGCGGGCGCCCCCGTCCGCTCGGAGTGACGGCGCTGGAACGTGAGAGCGTTGAACCGCCGGACGGGGCGGGGTGCGGAGATCGCGCAGATCGGGCAGATCGAGCACACTGTAGATCGAGCAGATTGAGCAGATTGGGCAGATTGAGCAGATTGAATCGGGCGGATCGCGCAGATTGCGTAGATCGCGTGATGGCGCAGATCCGAGGGGGGCGCCGCGGGTGCGCCAGCGTCAGTGCGCGTCCGAGCGCCCGTCGGATCCCTGTTCCTCCTTGAGCACGGTGGTATCCAGCAGGCGGATCAGACCGGGCAGGTAGCGGGGCAGCAGAGCCCCGATGACGACAAACAGGACCAGCAGCGTCAGGAACAGGTACACGGTTCCCAGTTCGGTCACGCCGGCATCACCCTCCAGTCAGTTCCCTGCGCGTCCGCCCTGTCCTCCTCCGTCCCCCGCGGGCGGCGCCTGCACAGGATGTCCCGCCGGGGCGGAGAGGGGAAACATCCGCCGGACGAACTCCACCGCCTCCTCCCGCGTGGCGATGCGGCCCTCCAGGCGGGCGTCCTCCACCGCGTCCAGGATCTCCCGGAACCGGGGCCCCGGAGGGTAGCCCAGGGCGATCAGGTCGTCTCCCGTCAGCAGCCGCGGTCCGGCCGGGCGGGCGAGCAGGCGCTGGCGGGCCTGCACGGCCCACCGGTACACGCTCAGGTCGCCGTGACTGGCCAGGCAGTCGGCGCGGTGCAGCTCCAGGTGGTCGGCCGCTGCGGGGGCCAGCAGGAAGCGGGCGGCCCGGGCCGGGCGCATGCGCGGCAGGTCCCGGACCCGCAGGTGCTCGCGCACCAGCTCCACCACCCGGGCGGTGTCGTCCGCGGAGAGCCGGAGGCGGCGGCACACGCCCTCGGCCAGCTCCGCCCCCACCCGGTCGTGCTCGTGAAACCGGATGCGGTCGGTGCGGGTCAGGGTCGGCGGCTTGCCGATGTCGTGGAGCAGCGCCGCCAGCGCCAGGACCGGGGAAGGGTCGGTGAGGTGCTCCACGGTCAGGACGGTGTGGGTGAACACATCGCCTTCCGGGTGGAACTCGGGCGGCTGGGGGACCCCGACCGTCGCGGCCACCTCCGGCAGCACGGCCCGCAGCAGTCCGGTTTCCTGCAGCAGCCGCACCCCCCTGCCCCGGCCGGGGCTCGTGAGCAGGCGCACCAGTTCGTCGCGGATGCGCTCCCAGCTGACCTGGGTGATCTGGGGCGCCCGGGCCGCGATGGCCTGCCGGGTCTGTTCCTCCAGGTCAAACCCCAGCTCCGCCGCCAGCCGCACGGCCCGCAGCATGCGCAACCGGTCCTCGTCGAATCGCGCCTCGGGGGGGCCGATGGTGCGGACGAGGCGCCGGGCGATGTCGGCCCGCCCGCCCACGTGGTCGACCACCTCGCCGGTGAGCGGGTCGTAGAGCAGACCGTTGATGGTGAAGTCGCGCCGCTCCACGTCGGTCCGGGGATCGGCGAATTCCACCCGGGTGGGATGGCGGCCGTCGGCGTAGGGGCCTTCGGCGCGGAAGGTGGCGACCTCGTAGCGGTGGCTGTCCAGGGTCACCACCACCACGCCGAACCGGGCGCCGACCAGGTGCACCTGCGGGAACAGCGCCGCCACCGCCTGGGGCGGGGCGTCGGTGGCCACGTCGTAGTCGTGAGGCTCCCGCCCCATGAGGAGGTCGCGGACGCACCCGCCCACCCAGTAGGCCCGGTGGCCGGCGGCCCGCAGGGCCCGGACCACCGCCTCGGCGCCCTCCCGCAGCGTCACGGCCCCCGCCTCCCCGCCAGGATGGCCCGCAGCACCACCAGCGCCCGCTCGGCCGGAAGATCCCGGGGGCTGCCGATGGGCGCATCGCCCATGGGCACCGGAACATCGGGGGTCAGGCCCTCCCGGTCAATGGACCGGCCCCGGCGGGTGTAGTATCGGGCGGTGGTCAGGCGCACTCCCCACCCGTCGCGGAGGGGAAAGATGGTCTGGACGGTGGATTTGCCGAATGTCCGGGAGCCCACCAGCGGCACGCCCTCGTCCTGCAGGGCCCCCGCCACGATCTCCGCGGCGCTGGCCGAAAACAGGTTGACCAGCACCACCACAGGACCCGCGAACCGCCGGGCCCCGGGCGTCACCGGCAGCGGGGTGAGGGCGTCGCGGCTGTGCTCCATGGCCACGATGCCATCGGCGAGAAAGAGGCTGGCCACCGCCACCGCCTCATCCAGCCATCCCCCGGAATTGTCCCGCAGGTCCACGATCACCCCATTGGCCCCGGCGGCCAGCAGGCGCAGCAGCGCCCGGTCGGTGTCGACCCCCGCCCCTTCGGTGAACTCCAGCAGGCGCAGGTAGCCGATGCGGCTGTCGACCATGCGCCAGCGCACCGGCGCCTCCCGCACCACCTCCCGCCGCAGCGCGACGACCCGGGGCTCGGCAGGCCCGGTCCGCACCGTCACCACCACGGAGCTCCCCGCCGGCCCGCGAAGCCGGGCGGCCGTCTGGTCGGCGGTCTCGGAGGCGGTGGGCCTGTCGTCCACCGCCATCAGGACGTCCCCGGGGCGGATGCCGGCCCGGTCCGCGGGACCCCCGGGCGTGACGTCCAGGACCGTGATCTCTCCGCCGACCCTCTCCACCTGGACGCCCACGCCGCTGGTCTCCCCGCGGAGGTCCCGCATGTACAGGGCGAACTCGGACGGGGGAAAGACAGCGCCCTGAGCGTCGTCCGCGGTCCGGACCATCGCCCGCAGGACCGCCGCCAGGATCCGTTCCGCATCCCGGGGAGCCAGGGTCACCACGGCCTGGACGTAGGCGGCCACCGCGTCGAGGTCCCGTTCGGGATCTCCGCTCAGACCAGGCGGCTGGGTCCGCGACGGGCCGGCGGGCAGGGAGCGGCTGGCGGCGGCCAGCGCCTGGGCCAGGACCGCGTGCTCGGGGGGCGGGGACAGGGCGTGGTCGCGGATCAGGACGGCGGTCTCCCGGACGAGGACGCCGGCGAGGTCCGCGGGCGGGCCGGCCAGGCCGGCCGGGCCCACCGCGGCGACCTCGACGGCCGCCAGGATGGCCACGCAGGTCAGGCGACGCAGCGTCAGCACCGTTGAATCGGCG
Source organism: Armatimonadota bacterium (assembly GCA_031081675.1). Lineage (NCBI taxonomy): Bacteria > Bacillati > Armatimonadota > Armatimonadota bacterium. The sequence continues at coordinate 65,470 of JAVHLZ010000009.1, read as the reverse complement.
GGGCTCCCGCGGACCCCCGGACGCGCTCGCGATGACTGGGGTGCCCGGCCCCGGCCACGGACAGACGTCTAGACAGGCAGGGCGGCGCGGAGGTGCACGGTGTCGATGGTGCCCCCGCCCAGGACGATGTCCCCGTCGTAGAAGACCGCCGCCTGACCGGGCGAGGGGGCGCGCTGCGGCCGGCTGAAGCGCACGGTCACCTGCCCCGCCTCAGGGCCGGGGACGGCCTCCGCAGTGATGTCCTGGCCGCCGTGGCGCACCCGGACTTCCACGCGCCGCGGAGCATCCAGGCCCTCCACCGCCACCCAGTTGACGTCGGAGGCCACCAGCCCGTCCGCCTGGAGGTCGTCGGGCCCTCCCACCACCACGGCGTTGCGCGAGGCGTCGATGGCGACCACGTAGCGCGCCGGCCCCCCGGCGACGCCCAGGCCTCGCCGCTGGCCCACCGTGTACCGCCCGATGCCCCGGTGCTGGCCCACCACGCGCCCGGACGTATCCACGATCGGTCCGGGGTGCAGCGCCTGGGGCCGCAGCCTCCCCACCACCTCGGCGTACGACCCCCGGGGGACGAAGCAGATCTCCTGGCTGTCGGGCTTGTCGGCGACGGGCAGGCCGAACTGCCGGGCCAGGGACCGGGTCTGCTCCTTGGTCATCTCTCCCAGGGGGAAGCGCACCCGGGCCAGCTGGGCCTGGGTGAGGCCGTACAGCACGTAGGACTGATCCTTGCGGGGGTCGCGCCCCCGCCGGAGCACGTAGCGGCCGGTGGACGGGTCGCGATCCACCCGGGCGTAGTGGCCGGTGGCGACACCGTCCATCCCCAGGGCCTCGGCCCGGGCCAGCAGCAGGGAGAACTTGATGGCCTGGTTGCAGGCGATGCAGGGGTTGGGGGTGCGGCCGCGGGCGTACTCGTCGGCGAAGCGGGCGATGACCTCCCTCTCGAACTCCTCGCGCATGTTGAGGACATAGTGGCGGATGCCCAGGCGGCGGGCGACCGCCCGGGCGTCCTCCACGGCCGCGACCCCGCAGCAGGCCCGAAAGGCGTCGTCGGGCTCGGGCAGCCACGCGGGCCACAGGTTCAGGGTCACCCCCACCACCTCGTGGCCCTGGGCCGCCAGCAGCGCGGCCGCCACCGAACTGTCCACGCCGCCGCTCATGGCGACGACCCACCGACCCATGGCGACCCTATCATACGCGCAAACGACGGTGCGCGAAAGCGCGGACACGCGACCACGGGGTCCGAGGGAGAGGCTCTCGGATCCCGGATCTTTGTCGTGGTCTGGCAGTCGCTTCGGACGGAGGCGATGCGAGGCTCACTCGGGGGCGTAGGACTTCAGGCCCTTCCACCAGGCCTGCAGGCGGCGGCGCACCTCGGCCTCATACCCCCGGGACGTCGGTTCGTAGTAGGTGCGGCCGGCGACGGCCTCGGGCATGTAGGTCTGCGGCACGAAACCCTCCGGGTGGTCGTGGGGGTACTGGTAGCCGTGGCCGTGACCCAGAACCCGGGCTGCCTGGGGGTGACTGCTGTCCCGCAGGTGGACGGGCACGGGCTCGGCGCGGCGCTCGCGTACGTCCCGCATCGCCGCGCCGATGGCGCGGACGACGGCGTTGCTCTTGGGGGCGGTGGCGATGTAGATGGCCGCCTCGGCCATGGGAATCTGGGCCTCCGGCAGGCCCACGAACTCCACCGCATGCGCCGCCGCCGTGGCCACCACCAGCGCGAGGGGATCGGCCAGGCCCACGTCTTCGGCGGCGTGGATCACCATGCGCCGGGCGATGAACCGGGGGTCCTCCCCCGCCGCCAGCATGCGGGCCAGCCAGTACACCGCCGCGTCGGGGTCGGAGCCGCGCAGGCTCTTGATGAACGCCGAGATGTGGTCGTAGTGGGCGTCACCCTCGCGGTCGTACACCAGAGCCCGGTGCTGGGTGGCGTCCTGGGCGGCCCGCAGGGTGACGCGGCGCACCCCCCGGGCGTCGGGCGGCGTCGCCAGCGCCGCAACCTCCAGGGCGTTGAGGGCCACCCGGGCGTCGCCGTTGCTGGCGGCCGCCAGGTGGGACAGGGCGTCGTCATCCACCTCCACCCGCAGGGCGCCCAGCCCGCGTTCGGAATCCCGCACCGCCCGAAGCAGCAGGGTGCGGATGTGGTCCTCCGAGAGCGGCTCCAGCCGGAGAACCCGGGAGCGCGACACCAGGGTCGGGGTGACCTCGTAGAAGGGGTTCTCGGTGGTGGCCCCGATGAGGATGACGGTGCCGTCTTCCACGTGGGGAAGCAGCACGTCCTGCTGGGCCTTGTTGAAGCGGTGAATCTCGTCGATGAACAGGATGGTGCGCCGGCCGTACAGCGCCCGGCGGTCGCGGGCGCGGGCGATGACCTCCTTGAGATCGGCCACGCCGGCGGTGACGGCGTTGACCTGCTCGACCTCCGAGCGGGTGGCCCGGGCGATGATGTGGGCCAGGGAGGTCTTGCCGGTGCCGGGGGGGCCGTACAGGATCAGGGAGGTGAGTGCGTCCCGCTCGATGGCCTCCCGCAGGACCCGGCCCGGGCCCACCAGGTGCTCCTGCCCCACGAACTCGTCCAGGGTGCGGGGACGCATCCGGGCGGCCAGGGGCGCGTCCGCCGGTACCCGGTCCCGCTCGTCCTGCCGGAACAGCTCCACCGGCCTCACCCCGCCAGTGATCGTAGCACACCCCGCCCGGCCGCGCCCGGGGCCGGGGCCGGGGGCAGGAAAATCAGGCGGGGTGCGGAAATCCCGCATCCGGACTGGACGCGGGTGACCGACACTGAGTCAGGAGGGGTGCGCATGCCCAAGTCGATGACCAAGGCCAAGATCGCCGAGTATCTGGCCGACAAGCTGGACGTCCCCCGCAAGACCGCCATGGCGTTTCTGGACGAGCTGGCCCAGCTGGCCTACCGCGAGGCGAAGAACTCGTTCACCCTCCCCGGACTGGGGAAGCTGGTGGTGGTGAACCGGAAGGCGCGCATGGGGCGCAATCCGCAGACCGGCGAACCGATCCGCATCCCCGCCAAGAGGGTCGTCCGCTTCCGCATCAGCAAGGTGGCCAAGGAGGCCATCCTCGGCAGCGAGAAGTAAGGCCTCATCCTGGAAGACCGCGAGGGGGACGTGGCCACCGCCGCGTCCCCCTCGCCCCATCCTCCCGCCGTGCCGTCGGGTCGCCGTTCCCGATCCTGTCTCTCAACAGGTGGGTGCCCTCCTGGCCGCTTCCGACGTCCCCAAGCCGCCCACCGGGGCGGGAGGCCTGTCGTCCACGGTCAGAGGCGGGCTCCCGGTGTCATGAGTGTTGGGTCGGAACGTGTGACCCACACGCGCACGGCAGGACCCCGCGTCCACCCGTATCGTACCCCCGGCGCCCCCCGGGCGCAAGCCCCGCCCCGGGGGGAACTACGTTGAAGGTTGGACGTTGAAGGTCGAAGGCTGAAGGCACTTCCCCTCTTCCTTCTTCCCTCTTCCTTCTTCCCTCTTCCCTTTTCCCTACGGATACAGCCTGGTGGGCCCGCGGTAGATGAACGTGACCTCCCGGATGCTGGGCTGGCCCAGCAGGATCATCAGCATGCGCGCCAGGCCGAACCCGAACCCCCCGTGGGGCGGGCAGCCGTAGCGGAAGAAGTCCAGGTAGAACTGCAGCGGCTCCAGGCTGAGGCCCTTCTCCCGGGCCTGGGCCACCAGGATCTCGTAGCGGTGCTCCCGCTGAGCGCCGGTGGTGACCTCCACGCCGTTCCACAGGAGGTCGAAGCTCCGGGTCAGGGATGGCCGGTCGGGGTGGCGCATGTGGTAGAAAGGCCGGACCTCGGCCGGGTAGTCGGTGACGAAGACAAAGGGGTGTCCCAGCTCCCGCACGGCGTACTCCCCCAGCAGTCGTTCCCCCGCGGGGTCCAGGTCGGGCCGCTGGGGGGTGTGGCCGCGGCGGGCCACGATGCGCAGGGCCTCCTCCAGGGGGATGCGGGGAAACGGGACCGACGGCACCACCACCTCCACGCCGAAGGTCCGGTGGATGGCCTCCCCCAGGCGGTCGCGGGTGACCTGCAGGACGTACTGCAGCCACCGCTCCTCGAACGCCATGACGTCCTCGTGGGAGTCGATCCAGGACATCTCCACGTCCACGCTGGTGAACTCGGTGGCGTGGCGGGGAGTGAACGACGGGTCGGCCCGGAAGGCCGGCCCGATCTCGAACACGCGGTCGAAGCCGGCCGCCATGGCCATCTGCTTGTAGAACTGGGGGGACTGGGCCAGGTACGCCGGCCGGCCGAAGTACGACAGCTCGAACAGCTCCGCCCCGGACTCGCTGGCGCTGCCCATGAGTTTGGGCGAGTGGATCTCCAGGAACCCCTCCCGGATCCAGTACTCGCGCATGGCGTGCTCCACCACCGTCTGCACCTGGAAGATGAGCAGGTTCTCGGGGCGGCGCAGGTCCAGAAAGCGCCAGTTCAGGCGGACGTCGGGGTTGGGCTCCTCCGCCCCCGAAGGATCGAGGGGCAGGATCCGGTCGGCCAGGCCGTGGACCGTCAGGTCCCGCAGGCGGATCTCCACCCCGCCCAGTTTGACGATGGGGTTCTCCTCCACCACCCCGACCACCGCCACCGCCGACTCGCGGGTCAGGCCGCTGATGGCGGCATTGAGGGCGGCGTGCTCCACAGAGCGCTCCACGGTCACCTGGGCCAGCCCCGTGTGGTCCCGGAGGATCAGGAACTGGACGCGCTTCTGGTCCCGGATGGCCCGTACCCATCCGCAGACGCGCACCGTCCGGCCCACGTGCTGGCGCAGGTCGCGGATCAGGACCCGGGGCAGGGTCGGGGCGTTCACGGTCATGGCGCCTGCCGGGCGGCCATCAGGTGGGCCACCAGATCGTCCAGGGGCACGTCCTGCTGGGCGCCGGCGCGCATGTCGCGGACGCCGGCGCGCCGCTCCGCCAGCTCCTGGTCGCCCAGGATGACGGCGAACCGGGCGCCCACCCGGTCGGCCTGTTTCATCTGAGCCCGCAGCCCCCTCTCCCCCACATCGCCCATCGCCCGCAGCCCCGCCGTGCGCAGCCGGTCCAGCAGCCGGAACGCTTCCCGTCCGGCCGCGTCGCCCACCGCGGCCACGTACACGTCCACCCCGTCCGCGGCGGCGGCGCGGGGGACCTCCAGACCCTCTGCTTCCAGGACCAGCAGCAGCCGCTCCAGCCCCAGGCCGAACCCCACCCCCGGCACCGGGGGTCCGCCCAGCTGCTGGGCCAGCCCGTCGTAGCGTCCCCCGCCCAGGACCTGGTGCTGGGCTCCTCCCAGACGGCCCGAGTGCACCTCGGCGGCGGTGCGGGTGTAGTAGTCCAGCCCCCGGACGATGAAGGGATCTTCGACGTAGGGAATCTGCAGCAGGCCGAACAGCTCCTTGACCTGCTCGAAGTGGGCGCGGCAGTCAGGGCAGAGGTGGTCGGTGATGCGGGGGGCGTCGCGGGCCACCGCCTGGCAGCCCGCCTGGCGGCACTCCAGGACCCGCAGGGGGTTGACCTCCAGGCGGCGCCGGCAGTCGTCGCACAGGCGGTCCCGGTGCGGGCGGAGGTACTCGCGCAGCCGCTCCACGTAGGCAGGGCGGCAGGCCGGATCGCCGACGCTGTTCAGGCGGACCACCACCTCGGTCAGCCCGAGGGCCTGGACCAGCCGGATGGGCAGGCTGAGGACCTCGACGTCGGCCAGGGGCGAGGCCGAGCCCAGCACCTCGGCGCCGAACTGGTGGTGCAGCCGGTAGCGGCCCTTCTGGGGCCGGTCGTAGCGGAACATGGGCGCGATGTAGTACAGGCGCACAGGCTGGGGCCAGGAGGCCATCCCGTGCTCCAGGTAGGCGCGGACCACCCCGGCGGTTCCCTCCGGCCGCAGGGTGAGGCTGCGCCCGCCGCGGTCGGTGAAGGTGTACATTTCGTGCTCCACGATGTCCGACGTCTCCCCCGCGGTCCGCAGGAACACCTCGGTGTGTTCCACCGGCGGGGTGCGGATCTCCCGGTAGCCATAGCGGGCCGCAAACTCCCGGATGAGGGCTTCCAGCGCCTGCCAGCGGGGGGTCTCGTCGGGCAGGATGTCGTGCATGCCCCGGGGGGCTTTCATGACGGCTCCACCGATATCGGGATCGGACCGGCCCTGGCCGGCCACACAGAGACTCCCGCCCCGCAGCCGGGACGGGAGTCGGCTCGAATGGATTATACTGGCAGGTGTCGGCGCTGTCAAAGCACTGCGGCCCGCCGCAGGACGGGCCGTCCGGAGGTGACGCAATGTACGCCATCATCCTGGCGGGAGGCAAGGGCGAGAGGCTGCGGCCATTCACGTCGGACCGGCCCAAGCCCATGGTGGAGGTCCTGGGTGTCCCGATCCTCGGCTACCAGCTCCAGTGGCTGCAGACCCAGGGCGTTACCGACATCATCATCGCCTGCGGCTACCGCCATGAGGTGATCCAGGACTACTTCGGGACCGGCGAGAAGTGGGGGGTGCGGATCCGCTACGCGGTGGAGTCGCAGCCCCTGGGTCGGGGGGGCGCCCTGAAGATGGCCCTGGGCCTGGTGGGCGAGGGCGAGGACATCTGCCTGGCCACCAACGGCGACATCATCACCAATGTGCGGATCAAACCCCTCCTCCAGACCCACCGGGCCAGCGGGTGCGTGGCCACCGTGGTCCTCACCCCCTTCATCAGCCCCTACGGGATCGTGGAGGTGGACGACGAAGACCGCATTGTGGCCTTTCACGAGAAGCCGGAACTGCCCTACTGGGTGAACGCCGGCATCTACGTGCTGGCCCGGGAGATTGAGCCGCTGCTGCCCGACCAGGGGGACCACGAGGACTCCACCTTCCCCCGCCTGGCCAGCGAGCGCCGGCTGGCGGCGTTCAAATCCCGGGCCTACTGGCGGGCGGTGGACACGGTCAAGGACCTCTCCGAGGTCCACAAGGAACTCGAGCAGCGGCTGATGACGAGTTTTCTGGCGTAAGAGGGAAAAGGGAAGAGGAAGAGGGAAAAGGGTCACGACTGCTGGTGGTGGTCATTTGCCCTCGACCTTCCACGTTTCCACGCTCGTCGGGAATCCGGGGTTGAGGCGCACCAGCACGGTGCCCCAGGGCGTCTCCCGGCATGTGGCCAGCGCTCCCGTGGGCACCTCCAGCGCCCGCATCGCCCGCAGGGGGGCGCCGACCAGCCGGCACAGCAGGGCGGCCAGGGGGTCCTGGTGGGACACCATCACCCCCACCCCGCCCCGGCCGGCCCACTCCCGGTAGGCGGCTTCCATCCGCTCGGCCACCTCCTGAAGCGTCTCGGCGCCGGCCAGGGAGAACAGGTCGGGCGCCTGCCGCCACAGCTCCCACCGGCGCGGGTCGGCCCGGCGGATGGCGTCGATCTCCATCCCCTCCCAGGGGCCGAACGCCCACTCCAGCAGCCGCGGGTCCGGGACCACGGCCAGGCCGTGGGGACGGGCGATGATCTCGGCCGTCTCCAGGGTGCGTTCCAGGGGGCTGCTGGCCACCCACGCCAGCGGCTCCCCCCTGAGCCGGGCGGCCAGGCGCTCCGCCTCCTCCCTGCCCTGCCGGTTGAGGTGCACGCCCGGCAGCCGGCCGGCCAGGCGGTTGCGGCCCGGCAGCAGCCAGTCGTGCATCCCGTGGCGGACCAGGTGCACGGTGGCTCCGGCGGGCGGGGCGCGATCGGGGACCCCTGACATCCGGCTCATCGGATGCCGGCGCGGTCCAGGTCGGAGAGGGCCCGCACCACCTGCGCGCACTCGTCGGGCGTGTTGTAGAAGTACGGCGACAGGCGGACGATCCCCGGGCGGGCATCCACCACGATGCCCTGGCGGGCGAGGGCTGCGACCACGGCGGAGGGATTCTCGCGGGGCACGGTGACGATGCCGGCCAGGTTCTCGACCTCACCCGGCACCCGCGGGCGCAGGCCCGCCCGGCGGGCCTCCTCCACCAGGAGGCCCACCAGCTCCACCTGGCGCCGCCGGATGCGCTCCACGCCCACCTCCGCCACCATCTGCGCGCCGGCGCGGGCGGCGTACACGGCCGCCACGGACGGCGTGCCCCCCTCAAAGCGGCGGGCGCCCGCCGCATAGGTGAACGTCCGGACGTCAAAGGCGAAGGGGTCCCGGTGGGCGAACCACCCCACGCTGCGCGGAGCCAGCCGCTCGGCGACCTCACGCCGGGCGTACAGGAAGGCGATGCCCGGCCCGCCCAGCAGCCACTTGAGGCCGCCGGTGACCAGGAAGTCCACGCCCGCGGCGCGCACGTCGATGGGCAGCTGGCCGACGGCCTGGTAGGCGTCCACCAGGCACAGCGCGCCCTGCCGGTGGGCCACCTCCGCCAGCGCCGCGATATCCTGGATGGCGCCGCTGGTGAAGTACACGTGGGAGGCCACCAGCAGCTGCGTGCGCCGGTCCACCGCCCGGCGGTAGGCGTCCACGGGCACCGTGAGGCGGTCCGGACTGCGGACCACGTCCACCTGCACCCCCTCCGATTCCCGGACCAGCCACTGGTACACGGTGGTCGGGAAGTCCAGGTCCGAGGCCACCACCCCCGGCCGGTCGCGGTAATCGAACGCGCTGGCCACGGCCGCCAGGGCGGCGCTCACCGAGGGGAACAGGGCCACCTCGTCCGGATCGGCCCCCACCAGCCCCGCCACCACCGTCCGCAGGCGATCGCTTTCCGGCAGCCAGCGGGCGTACCACGACGCTGCGCCCCGCTCGTGCCACTCCCGCAGGAACCTCTGCACGGCGTCGGCCACCCGGAGGGAGAGGGCCCCCAGGGAACACGTGTTGAGGTACGTGGTCCGCCGCAGGATCGGGAACTCGGCCCGGTAGGCGTCCCACGTCGGGGGCGGGGAGGGGGCCTGCGGGTCCACGGCGCCGGGCCTCGGTGGGGTGGACGGGTCAGCGGAACAGGCTGCCGGCGGCGGCCGGCAGTCGGGCCAGGCGGCGGTCGACCTCGTCCAGGGTCTCGTCCCGCTTGGGAAACGCGAAGCGGACGTAGCCGCGCCCCAGGGAGGGCTCGTGGAAGAAACTGCTGCCGGGCACGGCGGCCACCCCGATCTCCTTGACCAGGGTGTGGGCGAAGGCCACGTCGTCGGGGGTGAACCGGTCGATGGCCGCCATGATGTAGTAGGCGCCGCGGGGAGGCAGGCAGCGGAAGCCGTACCGCTCCAGGATCTGCAGCAGGCGGTCCCTCTTGCGGCGGTACAGCGCCGCCAGGTCGGTGTAGTAGGTGGGGGGAAAGGCCAGGGCCGTGACCGCCGCCTCCTGCAGGGGGGCCGCGGCGCCCACCGTGAGGAAGTCGTGGGCCTTGCGAATCCCCGTGGTGAGGGCGGGGTGACGGCAGATCGCCCACCCCACCCGCCACCCGGTGACGCTGTAGGTCTTGCTCACGCTGTTGATGGTCACCGTGCGCTCGGCCATCCCCGGCAGCGCTGCCAGGCTGACGTGGGTGGCGCCGTCATAGAGCAGGTGCTCGTACACCTCGTCGGTGACGGCCACGGCGCCGTAGTGGCGGCACAGATCGGCGATCAGCTCCAGCTCGGCGCGGGTGAAGACCTTGCCGGTGGGGTTGTGGGGGGTGTTGACGATGATGGCCCGGGTGCGGCGGGAGAACGCCCGGGTCAGCTCCCCGGGGTCGAACGCCACCTGGGGGTCGTCCAGGTGCAGCCGCACATAGCGCGGCGTGGCGCCCGCCAGGATCGCGTCGGGGCCGTAGTTCTCGTAGAACGGCTCGAAGATGACCACCTCGTCCCCGGGATCCACCAGCGCCAGGAGGGTGGCCATCATGGCCTCGGTGGCGCCGCAGGTCACGGTGATGTGCTGCTCGGGGTCCACCTCCAGCCCGTTGTACCAGGCCACCTTCGCGGCGATGGCCTGCCGCAGCCGCGGCGAGCCCCAGGTGATGGCGTACTGGTTGTACCCCTCCCGCAGCGCGCGCGCGGCGGCGTCCAGCAGGGCGGCGGGCGGGTCGAAGTCGGGAAACCCCTGGGCCAGGTTGACGCCCCCGTACTCCAGACACAGGCGCGTCATCTCCCGGATGACCGATTCGGTGAACACGCCCACCCGGGCGGCGGCGATGCGCTGGGACACCGGCGACCCTCCTGGATCCGGCGTGCCGCAGCGGCACGGACCGGCTGGTACTCTCCTACTGTTAGACGTCGCCGGGGCCGGCCCTGCCGGGATCAGTCCTGGCCCAGCAGCTGGCGCACCAGCTCCCGGGCGTCGAAGTAGACCCGCTGGCGGATGATCTTGCCGTCCTGCACGTCGATGAACATGGCGAAGTCGTGCCGGTAGGTGCGGGCCGCCGTGGGAATCCGGCCGGGGATCCGCAGGTGCAGGGTCTTGTGGCGCCCGGTGACGGTCCCCTCCACCGCCGCCGTGTTGCCCTGGATGACCACCACCCGGTAGGCGCTGGTCTCCTCCCAGTTGTCGAAGAACGACTGGTACGCCCGGCGGATCTGGGCCTTGCCCTCCACCCGGGGGCTGGCGGGAAACTCCAGGACGGCGTCCTCGGCGTACAGCGCCATCAGCGCCTCCAGGTCCCGGGCGTTGACGGCGCGCCGGTGCACCTCCAGCAGGCGGGTCAGATCGGTTCGGGACGCCATGGGATCTGCTGGCCGCCGGCCCGGCGGGGCCGGGGGGCCGCCTAGCCGTGCAGCACCCGCTCCACCGAGTACACCTCGGGAACCCGGCCCACCTTCTCCATCACCGTGTGCAGCTGGGCGAGGCTGCGGATGTCCAGGACCACGTTGATCACGCCGATCTTGTCCCGCCGCACCCGGGCGTTCACCGAGACCACGTTGGTCTTGGTGTCGGCGATGGCGGCCAGGATGTCCTTGAGCAGGCCCACCCGGTCAAACGCCGCCACCTCGATCTCCACCGGGTAGCTGCCCTCGGGGATGGACTCCCACTCCACCTCCAGGAAGCGCTCCGGGTGCGCGCCCAGCGCCTTGACGTTGGGGCAATCCTGGCGGTGAATGGCCACCCCCCGCCCCCGGGTCACATAGCCGATGATGCGGTCGCCGGGCAGCGGGGTGCAGCAGCGGGACAGACGGGTGAGGACGTTGTCCGCCCCGCGCACGCGCACCCCTCCCGGCGCCGCCGGCCGCGGCGGCAGGGGGGCCGGCTCGCCGCCCGCCTCGGCCGGCCGGGCAGCATCCGGCGGCCGCAGGGCCTGCACCACCTGCAGCAGGGAGACGTCGCCGTTGCCCAGCGCCGCCAGCAGGTCCTCGTCGCCGGCCAGCCCCAGGCGCGGGGCGACCTCCCGCAGGCGCTCGGGGCGCAGCTGGGCCAGCAGCCCCAGCCGGCGCAGCTCCTTCTCCAGCATCTCCCGCCCGCGCTGGATGTTCTCCTCCCGGGCCTCCTTCTTGAACCACTGGCGGATCTTGGCGCGGGCGTTGGTGGTGACCACGAATGTCAGCCAGTCGCGGCTGGGGCGGCCCTCGGTCTTGCTGGTGAGGATCTCGACGATGTCGCCGGTGCGCAGCCGGTGGGACAGGGGGACCAGCCGGCCGTTGACGCGCGCCCCCACGCACCGGTGGCCCACGTCGGTGTGGATCCGGTAGGCGAAGTCCACGGGGGTGGCCCCCGCCGGCAGGTCGATCACGTCGCCCTTGGGGGTGAAGACGAACACCTCGTTCTGGAAGAGGTCCATCTTCACCGATCGCACGAACGCCCGGGCGTCCTGCAGCTCCGCGTGCCACTCCAGCAGCTGGCGCAGCCAGGCCAGCTTCTGCTCGAACTCCTTTTCGGCCGGCCGCCCTTCCTTGTACTTCCAGTGGGCGGCGATGCCGTGTTCCGCCTCCCGGTGCATCTGGAGGGTCCGGATCTGGATCTCCAGGGGCTCGCCCTGGTAGAGCACGGTGGTGTGCAGGGACTGGTAGCCGCTGGTCTTGGGGTTGGCGATGTAGTCGTCGAACTCCCCGGGGATGGGCTTCCACAGCGAGTGCACCACCCCCAGGGCCGCGTAGCAGTCCTTGACGTCGTCCAGGATCACCCGCACCCCGAGCCGGTCGTAGATGCGGGCCACCGGCTGGCCGGCGTACTTGGGCCGCTGCATCTTCTTCCAGATGCTGTACACGTGCTTGGGCCGGGCGGTGATGCGGTCCCGGGCCACCCGGACGCCGGCCCGGTTCAGCTCCCGGTGCAGGGTGTCGGCCACCTGCTCCAGGAACTGGGCACGGCTGCTTTCGGCCTCGGCCAGCTGGCGGCGGATCTCCTGGTAGGCGTCGGGCTGCAGGACCGCGAACGCCAGGTCCTCCAGCTCCCGCTGGATGCGGCCGATTCCCAGGCGTTCGGCCAGGGGGGCGTAGATGTCCAGGGTCTCCTGGGCGGTGCGCCGCTGCTTCCACTCGGGCAGGTACTGGAGAGTGCGCATGTTGTGCAGGCGGTCGGCCAGCTTGATGAGGACGATGCGGATGTCGCTGGCCATGGCCAGGAACATCTTGCGCAGGCTTTCGGCCTGCCGCTGCTCCCGGCTCATCCACTCGATGCGGCCCAGCTTGGTGACCCCGTCCACCAGCGCGGCGATCTCGGGACCGAAGTGCTCCTCCACCTGCTGGAGGGTCACGCCCGTGTCCTCGGCCACGTCGTGGAGCAGCCCCGCGGCCACGGTCACCGGGTCCAGGCGCAGCTCCACCAGGACGGAGGCCACCGCCACCGCGTGGGTGATGTAGGGGTCCCCCGATGCCCGGGTCTGCGCCCGGTGCGCCTGCTCGGCGAACAGGTAGGCTGCCCGTACCACGTCCAGGTCGGCCCGCGGGAACTGCTCCCGCAGGCGGGCCAGCAGCTGCTGGACGTCCGCCGGCAGGTCCGCAAACACGCCCGACTGTCGGGCCTGCAGCCACTTCACCGCGGGATGCCTCCGTCCGCCGGCCCGGCCGCCTCCGTCAGAATGTCCACCAGCGGCCCGAACGCCCACCGGGCCACGTCGGCGGCCGCCGCCTCCTCGCGGCGCCCTTCGGCGTAGCGCAGCGATGTGGCCAGCTCGCGCCGCCCCCCCGGGACCAGCGAGATCCGCCACCGCTCCCCGTCGTACTCGCGGGTCAGGACCCCGGCTTCGGCCAGGATCTCCAGGCCGACGGAGGCCGTCCGGGAGCCGATGCCCGCCTGGCGGAGGTCGGCGGCCAGCCCCTCGTCGGGCCAGCTCATCTCGCCCGCGCGCTCCGCACGCGCCCGCACCGCCCGGTACAGGGCAGCCAGGACGTCCCGGGCCGGGTGCCGGGCGGAGACAGCGGCCCGCAGGTCGCCGACGTCCTCCCGCCGGCAGGCCAGCGTCACCGCGGCCTGCCGCCCGTCCCTCCCGGCGGCGGCGATCAGGTCCACCAGGTCTGCCCGGTGCGCCGGGATTCCCGCCACCACCATCTGGCGGAGGTCCACAGGGACGGCGCCCGGCAGGTCGGCGGCCACCAGGGTCCGGATCTTGCCGTCGGCGAGCAGCTGCTCGATCACCTCCCGCACCCGCAGCGGCAGGCCATCGTGATAGTAAGCCACCTGCCCGCCGGCGGCCTCCCGCAGGCGCCGCGCCAGCTCCACCGCCTGCGGCCGCGTGCCCACGTACACCACAGTCTTCTCCCCTCGCCCGGCGATCCGGGCGATCATCTCCTCCCGCTCTGCGGCGGCGATCCCGCGGCGGTCCACCAGCCCCAGCTGCGGCCGCACGGCCTCGTCCCGGACGACCTCGGCCGCCCGCATCCACCGGCGGACCGCGTCCGCCCGGCCTCCCAGGACCGCTGCGGGCCCGCCCGCCGCGTCCAGATCCAGCGTAGTACCGTCTATTGTAGGTTCGCAATCCACCACAAGCAAAGACGGGCGCAGCTCCACCTCCGCCTCGCCCGCGAGGGTGGCGCGCAGATACTCCAGGCTGCACAGGACGACGGCCGGTCCCTCGCGGGCCACGCCGGCCAGCCGCTGCCGCGCCCGCCACCCCAGGGCTCCGTGGGCGCGCGCGCAGGAGATGCCCAGCCTCCGCAGGCGGGGCGCCAGGCGCTCGTACCACCGGTCCACCTGGCTGGCGAGCGGTACCGCCAGCACCGCCAGGCCGCATCCGGCCGCCGCCCAGCACGCCCCGGCGACCCCCATCACCGCCCGCCGCTCGGCGGCCGGCCCCACGACTCCCGCCACCGGGCGCCCCGACAGCAGCAGGTCCACAACGCGTCGCTGGACGTCCCGCAGCGGCCGGTCCCCCAAAAGGTGCGGGCGGAGGCGGTCCACCAGCGCGTGCGGGGGGTCTCCCGCACAGGCGACCCGCCGGGGCCCGAGGTCCCCGGCGTCGTCCTGCCTGTGCACGGAGATGTTCAGGCCGTGAGGGCGGTCCCCGCCGCCGGTGACCTGGGCGACGGTGACGGCGTAGCGGACGCCGGCGTCCAGCGACGGCGCGATCCGGCCGGCCAGGCGGGCGCTGAGGTAGCCGACGGGGACTCCGGACGCGGTCAGCACCTGCACGGCATGGGGGTCGTGGGGGTTGCGCGGCTCCCGGCGCAGGCGCAGCGCGTCCCCGGGCCGCAGACCTGCCACCACCTGCTGGCGGCCCTCGAACGTGACCCCCACCACCTTGGTGAAGAATGCCTCCGCCTGCTCCACGGCCCGGGCGTCGTCGGCGAGGTAGTCGGCGGCGCGGGCGAACAGCCTCTCCAGGAGCAGCCGCCCGTCGCTGAGCACCTCGTCCAGATCCAGGCCGGGGGCCACCAGGTCCCGCACCACCAGGTGCGGCCGCGGCGGATCGGTCCAGGGGTCCACGGCGAGGGCGCCCGCCAGGTCCACCGTGGCGCGGGTGAACGCCAGCACCTCGGAGGCGTCGCCCATGTGGAACCCCACCGCCTCGGCGTAGGACAGGCCGTCGGTGACGCCCAGGCGCAGGTGCTGGCCGTCGCCGACCGCCCGGGTGGCGAGGGCCACCAACCCCCGGCAGGCCAGGATGGGTTCCGGGTTGCCCGCGCCGAACGGCTCCATCCGCCGCAGCTGTTCGGCCAGCTCGAGGGTGAGGTCGGACAGACGGATCTCGGCGTCGATGGTCAGAGTGGGGACCAGGTCGTCGGGCCGGAGGCGGGCCGCCACCGCTCCGGTGAAGCGCCGGGCGAACTCCTCGATCCGGTCGGCCCGCACCTCCACCCCGGCGGCCTGGGCGTGTCCCCCGTATCGTTCCAGCACGTCGGCGCAGTCGGCCAGCGCCTGGACCAGGTGGAGCGCCGGAATGCTGCGGGCCGACCCCCGGGCCCGGCCTTCCTGGATGGTCAGGACCACCGCCGGCCGGTAGTAACGCTCACAGAGCTGGCCCGCGACGATGCCGAGGACGCCGGGATGCCACCCCTCTCCGGCCACCACCACGGCCGGCGCCCGCTCCAGGCCTCCGGCGGCCACCTGCTGGAGGGCCTGGTCCAGGATCTGGTCGCACAGGGCCCGGCGCTGCTGGTTGAGGGCGTCCAGCTGGCCGGCCAGCGCGCCGGCCTCCGCCGGATCCTCGGTGGTCAGCAGCCGCACCGCGGCTGCGGCGTCGGCCAGACGCCCTGCCGCGTTCAGCCGCGGGGCCAGGATGAATCCCACGTGGCGCGCGGTGATCTCCCCCGTCAGTCCGGCCGCGGCCGCCAGGGCGGCCAGGCCGGCGCACGGTCCGGTGGACAGTCTGTGCAACCCCCACCGGGCCAGGATGCGGTTGGGTCCGCGGAGGGGCACCACGTCGGCGATCGTGCCCACCGCGGCCAGGTCCAGCACGTCGGCCGGCAGGTCCGGCACCCCCAGCCGGCGGCGGACTGCCCGCAGGAGCTGGAAGGCCAACCCCGCGGCCGCGTACTCCCGGAAGGAACCCGGCGCGTCGGCCCTCCAGGGGTCCACCACCGCCGCAGCCGCCGGGAGGCGGTGTCCGGGCTGGTGGTGGTCCACGACGATGACCTCCTGCCCCCGGGAGACGGCCCGGGCCACCTCGTCCACGGCGGTGACGCCGCAGTCTACGGTCACCACCAGGCGGTGGCCGTCGTCTGCCAGGGCAAGAAGGAGCGCGTCGCGCACTCCGTAGCCGTCCCGCAGCCGGTGGGGGATGAGAAAGCGCACCGCCGCGCCCACCTGCGCCAGGCCCCGCAGGAGGATGGCCGTCCCGCAGACCCCGTCGGCGTCGTAGTCGCCGTAGACGGCGATCGGCTCCCCGCGTCGCACCGCCGCCGCCAGGCGGTCGGCCGCGCGGGGAATGTCCACGATGCGCTCGGGATCCTCCAGGTCGTCCAGGGGGCAGTCCAGGAACCGCCGGGCCTGGGCGGGAGCCGCCTGGCCGCGGGCGCAGAGGATGCGCGCGGCCACCGGGTGGAGGCCCAGCGCCCGCGCCAGGTCATCCGCCTGCGGGGCAGGCGGGAGGACGACCCACCGCGCGGGTGGGCCGTCCCGGAGAACGGTGCCGGGAGGGATGAGCGAACTCACCGGCGAACGGGGCGGCGCCGCCGGGTCCGACGGACGACCCGGACGCGTCCGGTCAGGTCTGGTCCTCGGCGGCCTCCCGCTGTCGCTCCACCTCCCGCAGCCGCGACTCCGCCGCCCGGGTGCGGGACTCGGCGGTGCGCAGGAGCGCCCGCAGCCGCTGTTCGCGGACCAGGGCCACCAGGTACATCGCCAGCGCTCCCGCAGCCAGCGCCGCCACCACGGCGATGCCGAGGGTGGTGTCGTAGCGCCAGGACAGGAAGGCGACGGTCACCGGCGTCCGGTTCTGCCAGACGAACACCGCGAATGCGGCGGCCAGCAGCAGGCCGACGACGATCATGGAAGTGTCCTTTTCGACCCGGACGGGGATATCCTCTTGGTCCCCGCCGGGCGGGCGGCGGCGGCCGGCTGGGGCCCGCGGGCCCGGGCCGTCCACCGCTCCCACTCCACCAGCAGGGGCGAGGCCACGAAGATCGAGGAGTAGGTGCCGGTCAGGACCCCCACCCCCAGGCCGAAGGCGAAGTCCCGCAGCGTGACCCCGCCCAGGAAGTAGATGGCCCCGATGGCCATCAGCGCTCCCAGCCCCGTGGTCAGGGAGCGCACCAGCACTTCGAGGATGCTGCGGTTGACGAGCCGGTCGAAGGGGGTGCGGCCGCGGAAGGCCGCCTGGCTCTCCCGAATCCGGTCGAAGATGACCACGGTGTCGTTGATGGAGTAGCCGACCACCGTGAGCAGCACCGCCACGAACGAGCTGTCCACCTGGATGCCCAGCAGCGCGTACAGGCCCACGACCACGAGGAGGTCGTGGACCAGGGCGATGTCCGCCGTCACGGCAAAGCGGACCGAGCGGAACCGCCAGCTGATGTACACCACCTGCAGCAGCAACCCCAGCACCACGGCCACCATGGCCCGGGTGCGCAGCTCCCGGCCCACCGTGGGGCCGACCCGCTCGGCCAGGAGGACCTCCGCCCCCCCGAAGTGCCGGGCCAGGGTGGCCGTCACTCGGGCGGTGGTGGCCTCGTCCAGGGGAGGCGTCCGGATGAGGACCTGCCGGGGGCGGTCGGGCGACTTCTGGATGATCGCGTCGGCCAGGCCGAAGGCCTGCAGGGTGGTCCGGACCTCCGCCAGCGGGGCGTCCCGCCCCAGGCGGACGTCCAGCAGCGTCCCCCCGGTGAAGTC
Organism: Armatimonadota bacterium; assembly: GCA_031081675.1. NCBI lineage: Bacteria > Bacillati > Armatimonadota > Armatimonadota bacterium. Next base: position 47,896 of record JAVHLZ010000009.1, on the reverse strand, counting down.
GATGCCGAGGTTGAGGCCCCGGGTCAGCAGGGCCACCAGGCCCGGCAGGATGATCAGCAGCGACAGGGCGTACCCCCACCGCCGGCGGCCGATGATGTCCCAGGACCGCGTCTCCATGCTAGCGCCCGAACCCCAGCCGGGGGGCCCGCAGGACGCCGGCGGCGCTGTCCACGAAGACGCGGGTGATCACCACGGCGGTGAGCATGCTGATGGCGACGCCGAGGACCAGCGTCACCGCGAACCCCTTGATGGGCCCCGTGCCCAGCAGGAACAGGACGGCGCCGCCCAGGAGGGTGGTGACGTTGCTGTCCAGGATGGCCGACAGAGCGCGGCTCCAGCCGGACGCGATGGCGCTGCCCACCGACTTGCCGGCACGGAGTTCCTCCTTCACCCGCTCGTAAATCAGGACGTTGGCGTCGATGGCCATCCCCACCGACAGGATGAATCCGGCGATCCCCGGCAGCGTGAGGGTGGCTCCCAACGCCACCAGGGCCGCCAGCAGCAGGAGGCCGTACAGGCCCAGGGCGACTGTGGCCAGCAGGCCCGGCAGGCGGTAGAGGAGGACCATGAAGGTGGAGACCATGGCCAGGGCCACCGCACCGGCCCGCAGGCTGCGCTCCAGGGAGTCCCGGCCCAGGGTGGGCCCCACCGACCGGCGCTCGACCACCTCCACCGGCAGCGGGAGGGCTCCTCCCCGCAGCAGCACGGCCAGGTCCCGGGCTTCGGTGAGGTCCCGGAACCCGCCGCTGATCTGGCCGCGGCCGCCGGTGATGCGGTCGCGGATGACCGGGGAGGAGATCACCTCGTTGTCCAGGACGATGGTGAGGAACTGGCCGATGTGGGCGGCGGTGAACTCCTCAAAGGTCTTGGCGCCCTGGCCTTTGAACTGGAAGTTGACGATCGGCTCGCCCGTGGTCTGGTCAAAGCCGGCCTGGGCGTCGGCCAGGTCGGCGCCGGTCAGGATCACCTTCTTCTCCAGCGCCAGGGGCTGCGCGCCGGGCGCGGGCAGGGTGACGGTCTTGCCGTCGGCGGACCACCGGGCCCCCTCGGGCAGCTGGGTGGTGCCGGTGTCCACGAACTCCAGCAGCGCGGTCTTGCCGATCAGCTCGATGGCGCGCTCGGGGTCCTGAATGCCCGGCAGCTCCACGATGATGCGGCGGGCTCCCTGGCGCTGCACGGTGGGCTCCACCACCCCCAGCTGGTCAATGCGGTTGGCGATGACGCTCATCACCGCGTCCACGGCCTCCGGGGTGGCGGGCGTGCGCGGGGTGTCCTGGGCCTCCAGGACCAGGTAGCTGCCGCCCTGCAGGTCCAGGCCCAGGGTCACCCGCAGGCGCGGCGGCTGCCACTGGGGGGTCCACCGCACCAGGCGCACCGGCTGGAAGGCCACCTGACACGCGGCCAGCGCCAGCGCGCCGACGAACAGCCACCGCAGCCACAGGCGAGATCTCACGCCGGGGTCACCAGACGGGAAGGTGGTCGCAAGCCCGCATCATTATAGGGAGGGCCCGCGGGGGTGTCAACGCGAGGAGATCCACGCGATCTGCTCGGTCCGCTCGATCTACGCAATCTGCGCGATCTCCGGGATCCACCGCATCCGCCTCGACACGGCCTGCCGGCACAGGCGAACGAGTGGTCCGCGACAGGCAGACGGTCTTCATGATACGCTGAGAAAGTGGGAGGCGACGAGATGGCACCGGCGTCGGGCGATCAGACCTCCCTGGACCTGGCCCCGGCGGCGCGCCCGCTCCACGTCGGCTCGTGCCGCGTGTACGTGGGCACCTGCTCGTGGGCCGACCCGCACTTCGTCCGGGAAGGCCAGTTCTATCCGCCGGGGGTGGGCACAGACCCGCGCCGGCGGCTGCAGTACTACGCCACCGTCTTCCCGGTGGTCGAGGTGGATGCCACCTACCACGCGCTGCAGCCGCGGGAGCGGGCGGCCCAGTGGGTGGAGTGGACGCCGCCGGGGTTTGTCTTCACCACCAAGGCCTTTGCCCTGTTCACCGGCCACGGCACCGACCCCCGGCGCCTTCCCCGGGAGATCGCCGCGCTGCTGCCGGCGTCCACGCGGTCGGCGGAGTCGGTGAGCCCCCGCGACCTGCCCGAGGAAGTGCTCATCGCCTGCTGGGATTACTACGCGGCGTTCCTGGAGCCGTTGGCGCGGTCGGGCCGGCTGGGCTACGTCCTGTTCCAGTTCCCCAAAGGCGCCGGCTTCAGCCCCGAGATCCTGGAGCACCTGGATCGCTGGGAGCCCTACCTGCGCCGGTGGCCGGTGGCGGTGGAGATCCGGCACCGCAGCTGGCTGGCGGAGCCCGCCCGCTCGCGGTTCCTGGACTACCTGCGGCGGCGGGGCTATGCCTACGTGGTCCCGGACATGGTCCAGCGGGCCTACCTGCCTCCCCCCGACGTGGAGCTGACCACGTCCTGGAGCGTGGTGCGGTTTCACGGCCGCAACCCGGCCATGCTGGAGCGCCGCGCGCCGACCAGCCGGGTCTACGACTACTGTTACACCCTCGACGAGCTGCGGCCGTGGGCGCAGCGGGTGCGGGAGATTTCGCCGAAGCTGGATCGGCTGTACCTGATGTTCAACAACCACTACCGGGGCCAGTCCGCCCGCAACGCCCGGGAGATCGCCACGCTGCTGGAGCAGGCGCGCTGATCGGCTCCCACACCTCGCGCCGCAGGCGGTCCTCGCCGTATCCGAACGGTTCCAGGACCGTGGCGGCCGCCCGCAGCAGCAGGGTGGCGTAGGCCTCCCGGTCGTAGTGCCAGTCGTCTCCCCGCAGCCCGTAGGGGCGCACGCGGTCCCGGGGCACCCGCGCGCCGGCATCGACGAGGATGTACTGCACCGGCTCGCCCGGACTCACCCGGACCCCCGCCCGGGCCAGGGCGCGGGCGGCCAGGGCCTGTGCCGTGTTGTGGCGGTACCGGCTCACCTCCTGGGACAGGCGGGTAGTGATCACCAGGTCGGCGGCCGTCACCTCGCCGGCCCGCACCCGCAGCAGGGCGTCCTCCAGCACCGCCAGGACCTCCGGCAGGGCCGCCCGGGCGTCGGCCAGGGTGGGACAGCGGAACAGGCGCCGCAGCATCCGCTCCTGGGTGCGGACCACCAGGGCCGGCATGTCCGACCGGCGCGCCTCGATGCCGCGGACTTTGGTGGTGCCGTCGGTGAACACGCCCAGGTAGCGGTTGGGCACCCCCACCCCGGGATGGGTCCGGGAGGGCAGGAAGGCCACCCACCGGTACACGCCCTCCACGGCGATGGGCAGCCCCGTGGCCCGGCTGACGGCCTGCGCCAGGTCCTCGTAGTCGGCAGGGGTGGCGCCGGGGCGGTACAGCCACAGGGAGTCCACCAGGGCGTGCAGCATCCGGAAGCCGCGGGATTCGGCCGTCTCTTTGGCCCGCAGCAGCATCTCCCGGGCGTAGGCGGTGACCGCCTCGTGCGCCTCGATGCGCCCGAAGCGGGCGTTGCGGTACCCGAGGTAGCCGAACGACGTCACCAGGCACCACTTGAGGGCCGTCTGCCGCTGGTCGTACAGGGCGCGCTGGCTACCCGCGGTCTCCCGCCGGCGGCGCTTGTAGTACGCCCGCCGGGCCAGCAGGTGGTCGAGCACCTGGGGCACCAGCCCGCGCCGCCGCCGGCACACGGTCACGCCGATCTCCGGCACCCGGGACTCCGGACAGCACCCGCACCCCACGGTCTCGGGCGAGATGTTGTAGGTGGCCATCAGGGTGGGGTACATGGAGGAGAAGTCCAGTTCGCCCACCTGCTCGTACAGTCCCACCAGGGGCTGGTAGGTCAGCCCGCCCTTGTCGGTCAGGAGCAGCTGGCTGGCCGTCTTGAACTCTTCGGGCTCGCTCTTCTGCCAGGGGACCAGGATGCCGTCCTGCACCGCCCGGCGCAGCTGCATGGAGCTGATGGCGGTGCCGGTGGAGGTGCGGGCCAGATCCTGCACCGGGATGCAGGACAGCCGCGCCACCTCCAGCACCCCCGCCAGTTCCGATTCGGCGTAGATGAAGGAGTTGCGCAGGTCCAGGTGCCAGCGTCCGGCCAGCAGCCGCGCACCGGCCTGGTGGACGACCTGGCCGTAGGTCACGTACGAGCGCGGGCGGCGGATCCGCAGGGGGCGGCCGGGGTCGCGGTTGAGGCCCAGGTCCTGGCCGGTCCGGGCCGCCTCGCGCAGCAGGCCCGGCAGCAGGACCGCGTCCCCCCACTCGGTCAGGATGATGTCGGGGTCGTACCGCTGCAGCATCCGCTGGAGGCTGCGGACCAGGTCGGCGGGGTCGTCGCCGTCCAGCACGACGGTCTCCCCGTCCACGCTGACCTCCAGCCGCCCCGGCCGGCCGTGGCCCGGGTGGGGCACCGGCAGGTCGGGATCGTCGGGCAGGCCGTCCGGATCCGGGCGGATCCGCAGGACGGTCAGCGGCGGGAGGTCGTATTCCAGGTCCTCGATGCGCGAGCGCAGGTCCACCTCCTGGATCACGTCTCCCCGACAGGCCACCGCGCACCGGGCCAGCGGGAACAGGCCGGTCTCGTAGAAGAACAGCCGGGGAGTGGGGATGTCGCAGGTGTACACGGTCAGGCCGGGCACGCGGCTCAGCATCCGCGCCGCCGCCGGATACGCCAGGGGTGACCCCACGGTGACCGCCACCACGGGGACCTCATCCCCGCTGCGCAGGTCCCGGCGAAGAACCGGCGTGCAGGTCACCGGCGCGGCCAGGCGGTCCAGCACCCGGCGGGCCGCCCGGAGGGCCTGGCGGGATCCGGCCATGTACAGGGTGGGCGCGTAGGGATAGCGCAGGCGGTGGGCGCGGCCGGAGGTCTCCAGCAGCCACACCACCATCCCCCAGGCGTCGGGGTAGACGTCGAAGAGCCAGCCCTCGAGATGCCGGGGTCCGGGATTCTCCGAACGGCCCGGGTCCGCCTGGGGGGAACGCGCTTCAACGTTCCAACGCTTCAGCGTTCCACCCTCCCGCCGCAGCCCCGCCCTCGCCCTTCATCCGTTCCAGGTCCCGCCGCACCTGCTCGACGGCCTTCATCGTCTCCAGGATCATGGCCACCAGCATGGCGTCAAAGGGCGTGGCGTGGGAGGCATAGTGGGCGGGCGCCGAGTGGTGCCGCGCGGCGGCAAACAGCCGGTCGAAGATCTCGCGGTCCTCCGCGCGCAGCGCGCGCCGGAACGGCGCCCAGGCGGCTTCCTCCTGGGCCACCAGCTGTGTCATGGTCTGGATCGTCCGTCCCATCGGATCCCTCCCCATCTCTCGTGGTGTCCATCCGATGCGCGCTCCCGTGTTCTCCCCTCCCGCACTCCCGCCTCCTCACCACCACCGCCGGGGCGTGATCAACCCGATGCGGGGTTCCCACGTCCACGCGGCCGGGCGGGGCGCCGTGCAGGTGATGCGGACGGCTCCGGGATCCCCGGCATCCGGCAGGCGGGCGACGGTGAACACCCACCCGGCCTCCCGGCACAGCGCCGGGAAGAACTCCTCCCGGCCGGGGACGGCCTGAGGCGGCGGGCAGGCAATCACCACCCGGTAGCCTGCGCCCTGCAGTTGTCGCACCGTGGGCGGGATCAGGCGGAAGATCCGCCGGGCTTCGCCGACCGGCACCTCCTCGTCCAGCAGCGGGTCCAGCGGGCCGGAGACGTACACCGCTCCCGCCTCCCACCGCGAGGCGGCAGCCAGGAGCCGTCCCCGCAGCAGCGCCTCCAGCTGGTGACAGGTGAACACCCGCGAGAGGCGGATGCGGTCCAGCAGCGCCCGGGGCCGCAGGCCACCCCGGCGCGCCAGATCGGCGACCAGGAACGGGTCGAATGCGTTGGCGCCGTCCACCACCAGCAGCGGGCGCCCCTCCCGCACCGCCCCCAGGCTCACCAGGAGACCCACGGTCAGGCAGGCGTCGTCTCCGGCGAACACCGCAGGGCCGCTGACGGGGAGATCCGGCAGTCCTATCCGGGTATCCAGCACCATAATGCGAACAAACGTTCGCCCATAGCAGACTTTACCACTGTTCGAGGTCGAACAGTCAACTACCGGGGGTACATCTCAGGAGGGGAGTCGCACGCACACCGCGACGCCCTGATCCCATCGTGCCCACGACACGCGCAGGCCCCGGGGGACTGCGGCGCACCGGGCCATCGAGGTGGGCCCTGAGCGCCGTGATGGTCTTCGCCGCGGGTCTTATGATCGTCGCGGCGCAGACCGCGGCGGCGTACAGGCGCAGCGCGGCCCTCCAGGACAGCCTGGGGCCGTCCGCAGAGGCCCTGGCGGTGCTGGCCAGCCGGTCGGCCCGCGTGGTGAGCCTGCAGGGCCGGCGGGGAGCCCGTGTAAGGTTGGTGTACGATCCGGCGCGCCGGCGGGGGGTCCTGGTGGTGGTCCGGCTGGGAGAGCCCGGCGCGGGGCGGGTCTACCGCGTGTGGTTGACCGACGGAGGCCCGCCGCAACCGGTGGCCGCGTTCGTGCCAGCCCCCGATCCGGTGACGCTGGTCCCGGTGCGGGCCGACTTCTCCCGCGCGCGGACCGTGGCCGTGGATGCCGGGCCCGCCACCCGCGCGACGCGAGAGGGACCTCCGCTGGTGCAGGCGTCCCTGGCGTCGTCGTCAGAGCGGTGGCGCCCTCCGCGGCCAGCTGCCCCTCTGCCGCGGCGGTAACCGCCCGCGCCTACCTGCCGGTGAAGCGAGGGGGTCGTTTTTCCAGGAACGCCCGGACGCCCTCGGCCGCGTCGTCGGTGGCGAACAGCAGGTAGAAGCACTGGCGCTCGTAGTCCAGCCCCGCCTCCAGGTGCGTGTCGAAGGCCCGCAGCACCGCCTGCTTGGCCAGCCGGACCGCCACCGGGGGGCGCGCGGCGATCTCGCGGGCCAGCCGGAGGGCCTCGTCCAGGACCGCCTCCGGCGGCACCACGCGGGTCACCAGCCCCCAGGCTTCCGCCTGTCGGGCCGAAAATCTCCGGCCGGTGAGGATGAGTTCCATGGCGCGGGCCTTCCCGACGGCGCGGGTGAGCCGCTGGGTCCCCCCCGCCCCGGGCATCAGGCCCAGGGAGATCTCGGGCTGGCCGAACTGCGCGTCCTCGGCCGCCACGATCATGTCGCACAGCATGGCCAGCTCGCAGCCGCCCCCCAGGGCGTACCCGTGCACCGCCGCGATCAGCGGCGTGCGCAGCCGGGCGATGCGCTCCCACTGCTGGAACCGGTAGCCCGCCAGCATCCCGACGGCGGTGGCCCCGGCAAACTCCGTGATGTCGGCTCCGGCGGCGAACGCCCGCCCGCGCCCGGTGAGCACGATGCACCGGATGGCCTCGTCCCTGTCCAGCGCCTCCAGGGCGTCCACCAGTTCGTCCATGGTGGCCTGGTTGAGGGCGTTGAGCACCTGCGGGCGATTGAGGGCCACCGTGGCCACCGGGCCGTCTGTGGATACCTCGATGTGCTGGTACGGCATGGGCTCCTCCCCCGGGTACGTCGTCGCTGGTTCTTTCGCGGCGCGCCAGAGGATCACCCGCCTGGGGCGGACGATGCGGGCACCGAAGTCCCGGGACGCGGGGACGGGCAGGCGCATTCCGTCCGCCTGCCTGTGGACCCCCCGGGGGATTCCGCTGTTCGCGCGGCCGCGTCCGCGCCCTCGCGCTCAGCGGACGATGAGCACCTCGTACCCGGCCGCGCGCAGCTGCTCGGCCAGCCGCTCGGCGTTTTCCCGCCGGGCAAACGCCCCCACCTGGACCCGGTACAGCCCGCCGGAGGCCGTGACGTACGCCTCGAATCCCAGCTGCCGCAGTGCCTCGGCGCGCGCATCGGCGTTGGCCCGCGACAGGAACGCTCCCACCTGGACGCGGTACAGGGCTCCGCCGGCCGGCGGGGAGGCCGGAGCGGGGGGAGGCGGCGGGGCGGCGGGGGCCGGGCGGGGAGTGGCCTGGGGAGGGGCCGGCGGGCCGACCTCCGGGCTGGGAGGAGACGGGGCGGCCGGTGGTGCGGCGGACGGAGGAGTCCCCCGCGCCGGCGCAGGGGCAGGCGGGGTCAGGAAGGCCGTTCCGGCCAGATAGCCGGCCAGCACCGACACGCTGAACAGGCCGATCAACGCCAGAACCGCCACCAGGGGCTGCAGACGCATGTCCCTCTCAGCCTCCCAGCCGCCGCAGCCGGGCCAGGCTGTCGGCCCCCAGGCCGATGAAGTAAATTCCGTATGCCCGCTGGTCCGCCCCGGAGGGTTCCACCCGGACGACCTCTCCGTCGGCGGCGAGGGGGCCATCGGGGAGAGACACGATGACCCTCACCCGCTCCCACAGCACCAGGTCGGCTGCCGCCTGCACCCGCACCCCCTGGAGGCTGGCGTCCAGGGCCACTCCGGCCACTTCCCGGCCGCCCTGCTCCACCCGGATCACGCGCACCGCCGAGTCCCGCAGCCGCACCCGGGGACTGCGGCGGGAGGCGATGCCCACCGAGGCGGGCGCGGCCAGGTCCACCTCCCGCCCCCGGACCGCCCGCACGGTGGTCTCGAAGGCGTACTTGGAAATCCGCCCCTGATAGTGGACGGCCAGCCGGTCTCCCGGGGTGAGGCTGAGGGTTTCCGTCAGCCGCGTGGGGAGGGCGATGCGGATCGCGTCGGGTTCGATGGCCAGCACGGTGCTGGCGAAGACGCCGCCCTGGGTGCCGGCGAGGCTCTCCACTTCCACGGCCTGATGGACCGTCAGGGGCTCGGTGAGGGACACGGCTTCGGTCGGGCGGCTGGCCTCGGGTGATGGCGGGCCGGCCCGGCCCTCGGCATCCAGCAGGCGCTCCCGGAAGGTGTAGAGCCGGAAGCGGGCGCACTCGGCGTGTCCGATCCGCTCGCAGGTGGAGATGACACCCGGCGGCACGTGGGGGCAGAGATCCTCGATGGTACGGCAGAACCCCGCCTCCCGCATGTACCGGTCCAGCTCGGTCTCATCCTCCAGCAGCCAGGACGGCAGCGGCAGGTCCTCGACGGGCGCGAACTCGGTGTGGCCCCGGGTGAAATGGCGGATGAGAGAGCGCAGCGAAATCCCGGCCGCCGGGTCCAGGGTCGCCAGGATGTCCCGGTAGGGCACCCGGCTGATCTGGCGCATCCGCTCGATCATGCGCCGCTGCGGGCACCGGCACACCGGACAGGCCTGTCGTTCGCGCCGGGCTTCGGGGCTTTCGGTGATCACCGGATCACGCTCCGGGACGTCCCGTACGGCATTCGGCGGCTCCGGGTGTCCTCACCTGCCGGCGGCGCGCGGCGCGCGGCCAGGAGCAGGACGACGGCTCCGGCGGCCACCACCAGGTAGTACGACAGCGTCCGGTCCAGCAGGACGGCGGCCGAGGCGTCGGGCCCCGGGCTCAGCCTCTGGAGCAGGTGGGCCAGGGACAGTTCGGTCACCCCCAGGCCTCCCGGGATGAAACTCAGCGCTGCCACCAGGTTGGCCGCGCTGAATGCCAGGGCGACCTGGGTCGGCCCGGCCGGGCGGTGGACGGCCGCCAGCACGCTGTGCAGGCGCGCCACCTCCAGGCCCGCCGCGACCACCGACAGCGCCAGCAGCGGCGCCATCAGGCCGCTGCGCCGCCAGTCGTCCAGGCCGCGGGCGAAGCGGTCCAGCGACGCCGCGACCTCCTCCCGCCGCGGTGCCGGCAGCCGCCGGGCCAGCGCCTGGGCCGGTTCGATCAGGAACCGGGGACGCCACAGCAGCCCGCCCGCCGCCGCCGCCAGCGCGGCGATGGCCGCCAGGACCGGGATGACGTCCGGCCGGCCTCCCGGGGGCGCCACCGCCAGGGAGAGGCCGAAGACGACCGCCAGGGCGGCGCCATCCAGCAGCCGCTCCACCACCACCGCCGCGGTCGTGGAGGCCATGGGAACCCCGTGGCTGCCGTGCAACAGCAAAGGCTTGGCCAGGTCCAGCCCGCGGGCGGGGCTCACGCTGGCCGACGCGACGCCGGCCAGGACCGCGGCGGCGGCGGCCGGCAGGGGCAGCCGGCGGCCGGTCAGACGCGCGGCCATCAGGCGCCAGCGGACGGCCTTGACGGCGACGTTGGCCGCCAGCAGGACGAGGGCCACGGCGGCCCGTGCCGGATCCACCCCCTCCAGGGCCGCGCGGGCGGCGGGGTAATCCACCGACGCCAGGAAGGCGGCCAGGAGCGCTGCCCCCAGCGCCAGCAGACCCACCCGCACCCACCGGCTCACTCCTCGTCTCCCACGTTCGCTCCCCGCATTCCCGCGCCCCCTTCTTCCCTGTTCCCCGGTCCCCCCTCCCGACAGTCTCACCGCCTGTACAGTGCGCGCATCTGCAGTTCGGCGACGACGCCTGCCTCGGCCCCGGTCACCATCACGCGGTCGATGACCAGCAGGCGCGGGGACCGCTCGATGGCCTCCACCAGGGCGCGCACCTGGGGATAGCGTCCCCGCACCCGGATCTGCACCGGCAGGGCGCTCACCGGGGCGGGTTCGGCCGGGGAGGCCGGGGAAGACGTCTCGGGGGGAAACGTGACCTCCATCAGCTCGACACCGCTTCCGCTCAGCGCCCCGTCCAGGCGCACGATCAGGTCGGGCAGGTCGGGCTCGCGCGGGATGCGGGTGAGCAGCTGCTCGGCGGCCCGCCGTTCGGCGGCGTACCGACTCTCCACCTCCGGGCGCTGCTGTGCCAGGGCGGTCGCGCGGCGCAGCTCCGCGCTCTTCCGTACGACCTCCCGCCGGGCGGCGGTCAGGTCCAGCAGGGCGGGCAGGTACAGCAGGCCACCCAGGAGCACCCCGGCCAGCACCGCCGCGCCCGCGCCCAGCAGCGTCCGTTCCCGTGGCCGCAGGGGGCTCACGGGGCGCGGCCCTCCAGCCGGGCGTCGATGCGGAACTGGACGACGGGGCGCGGGGCGGTGGAGACCTGCTGGAGGCTCGCCACCCGCACTCCGGAGAACACCGGCGAGGCCTCCAGGGAGGAGGCGAACTCCGCCACCGACCGCAGCGTGAGCGACTGGCCCCCCAGGGACACCGTCTGCCCGTCGATGGTCAGGGACTGCAACCAGGCGTCGTGCGGGATGGTCCGGCTGATCTCGTCGAGCACGGGAGTACGGGGAACCTGCTGGCCGGCCAGGGCCGCCAGCGCGCGGCGGCGCTCCTCGAGGTCGGCGATCTCCGCCTGCAGGCGCAGGACCTCCACCGCAATGGGCTGGACGACCTGCAGCTGCCGGCCGACGTCCTCCACCGCCGCCCGGGCCTGGTGCAGCGACACCTGGATCACCGCCCACGCCCCGGCGGCCGCCGCGGCGCCGATCAGCGGCAGGCCGATCAGCACCCGCCGGCGCGCGGCCCGGCGCCGGCGCTGGACCACCGAAGGCGGAAGCAGGTTCAGGACGATGCGCACCTCAAGACACCCTGGCGCCCGCCCGCGACATGTGGCGACCCCGCCGCGCGCCCTCCATCGGCAGGCCTGTCACCCCACCGTCCGCAGCGCCAGCCCGACCGCCACGGCCAGCTGGGGGGAGATGGCGTCGTGCTGTTCTCCCCGCCGGCCGGCGCGCGCCCGGACCGGGGGGACGCCGACGGTGACCGGCAGGTCCAGTTCGGCGGTCAGGTGGCGGTCCATGTGGCGCAGCCGGGCGCCCCCGCCGCACAGGACGATCTCGGACACCGTGACCCCGGCGAACTGGGCGCGGACGAAGTCCAGGGTGCGCCGCAGCTGGGTCACCACCTCCTCCAGGGCCGCGGTGACCTCGGTGGCGTACGTGCCCGGCGGCAGCTCGGGGAGGCTTTCGTCCCACCCCAGCCCGTAGCGCGCCAGAACCTGCTGCGCGGCGGCGGCGTCCACACCGGCCAGGCGGCCCACGGCTGCGGCCGCCGTCTCCAGCCCGGCCGGGATCGTACGGGTGAACTGGGGCACGCCGTCGCGGACCACGGCCACGTCGGTGGTCGACGCGCCCAGGTTGACCAGGGCCCGCGTGCCCCGGGTGTCGGTGTGGCCCAGCCCGCGCACCATGGCCAGCGCGCCCACCTCCACCGCCTCCACCGTCATGCGGGCGCGCTCCACCGCCTGGACGTGGGCGAGGACGACCGACTCGGGCGCGGCGGCCAGCAGCACCTCCAGGCGGCGCTGGCCGTCCTCGGTGACCTCGCCCACCGCCTGGACGTCGGTGACGGCCTCGTCCACGGGGATCGGCAGGTGGCGCTCGGCCTCCCAGCGGATGGCCTGCCGTACTTCCTCCTCGGGAATGGGTGGCAGGCGCAGGACCCGGGCCAGGACGTTCTGGCCGGTCACCGCCACCACGGCGCGGCGCGAGCGGATCCCCGTGCGCCGCCGCAGGGCGTCCACGGCGGATCCGACGGCGGCAGGGTCCAGGATCACGCCCCCCGCCACGGCTCCCGGCGGGGTGGGCGCCACTGCCGCGCGGTGGAGTTCCACCCCGCGCGCGGTCCGCCGGATCTCGGCGATCTTGATGGCGGCCCGGCCGACGTCCACGCCCGCCGCCACCGCGCCGATCTGCAGAACGTCCGCAAGCGCCGGCATGACCGCGTTCACGCACCCCGCCCTGTATTCGCGCCGGCCGCCGGCAGTTCCCCCGGCGCCGCGCAGGTCAATCCCCGCTGGACCACGACAGGGGAATGACGACGCGGGCGGGTGTGGCGGAGGCGAACGGGCCCGGCAGAGCGTCCAGGGCGGCCGGGTCGAACTCGACCGCCACCGTGCCCCCGTTGGCGGCGGTGTCCTGGACGGTGATGGACCCGTTGGACATCAGCACCCCCAGGATGACCACCGCGACCTGATCGGCGCCGTGCTGGATCGCGATGCCGGAGGAGGCCGATCCCTGCAGCTGGCCGGCCGCGTCGGGGTTGTCCTGGCCGGCCAGGGTGTAGACCACGCCGCGCAGGATCACGGTGCGCGCGGATGCGGCCGCGCCCGACGACGCCAGCAGCAGCCGTCCCGCGGCGAGCAGGGCGGGGTCGGGGCCCCAGGACGCGTGGAGGTAGTCCGTCGTGCGCAGGGCAGGGTTTTCCAGGACCGCATCTCCCACCACCGTGGTCCCGGCCCCCCGGCGGAAGACCACGATGGTGCCGGTGACCTGCCGGAGGGCGCTCTGGGGGTACTCGATGTTCCCGCACGGCAGGGCCGGAGGCGCGCACGATCCCCGGGCCTGGGCCGGCCGCGCGCGCAGGCACAGGGTCTCGGTGGCCGACTCCCATCCGATGCAGTCCACGGTGCGGGGGCCTGGAGGTCCGCCGATGGGCTGGCGGTAGCTGGTGTTCTCGTTGGGGTTGAACTCCACGTAGAACACCGCGCCGGCCATCCCCGCGCCCAGCACGCCCCCGCGGTCGTTCACGTACTTGTCCCAGCACCGCTGGGTCTCGTTGGCGCCGAAGTTCCACGCCCCGCCGCTGCGGCACCGGCTGGTCCGGTCCCCTCCCCGGAAGTACAGGTTCAGGCCGTCCACAGGATCCACGGCGGCGCGGGCGCGGCTTTGCAGGCTGCCGGCCCCCGCGCCGTCGACGTCCAGGCGCGGAAACGGCAGCACCCCGAAGGTCTCGCTGCACCGCCACGGCCAGGTGGCGCAGCTGACCCCGGCGATGGTCCCCTGGGCCGTCAGGCCCCCCGCCACGGTGGCCGTGGCGGTGCTCACGGTCAGCGCCGTGGCCGCTCCCAGGCGGTTGCTGGCGTGGGCTGCGCCCGCGTCAGCCGACGGCAGACCGTTGCGGACGACCAGCCCCGGCGCGGGACCGCCCAGGGTGGCGGTGGTGTTGGCCAGGACCGCGTACGCCAGGAACGGCGGCAGGACCACGACGGCGGCGGCCACCCGGCGGCGTCCCCCGCCCTGGGTGCCCACGGCATCGATCACCGCGACGGTCCCGCCGCCGGCGACGGTCACCTGGTACTGCCCTCCGCCCAGGGAGCCGGTCCCGCCCGGCCACGCCGGGTCGACGCTGAGTTCGTAGGCGGCCCGCGCCGCGCCGGCGTCGGCGAGCGCCTGGGCGGCGGCGGCGTCGGCCTGGGCGAAGGCGATGGTCACCTCGGTCAGGGCCAGGCTGACCATGGCCGCGCCCAGCACCGTCAGCAGGACGATGATGACCAGCACGGCCACCAGGGCGGCCCCGTGCTCACCCGGCGAGCGGTCCGCGGTGTGGGACTCAAGAGCCGGGCACGCCGTCCTCATCTTGCCGAAGCACGCAATCCGGACCCCGAGCACCGTCGGTCCCCCCTCAGTTCCTCAGGGCCGCCCTGGACACGATGGCGGCGGTCTGGGTCTGGCCGAGGGCGTCGTTGTACTGGGAAGCCAGAAGGCTGACCTCCACCACCATCACCCGCACGGGGGTTCCGGCCGGGCGCGCGAACGCGACGCCGGGGCTGACCACAAGACAGCCGGCGGCGGAGTCGACGCTCAGCACCTGGAGGCGGTCCGCCGGGAAGGCCTGGACCCCGTAGAGCTCCTGTCCGACCTGCACGCGGTCTCCGGCGGAGAAGCCGGCGACCGTGTCCACGCACAGCCGGGTCGCTCCCACCGGAACCCCCGCGGCGAGGACGGCGGCGGGAGCGCTGAACAGGGCGCGTCCCGGAGGAGCCGACAGCAGGTCCGCCAGCACCACCCCGTTGCGCAGGAGCTGCGTGCCGGCCAGCGTGTACACCACCGCCAGCGGCTGCACGGGCTCTCCGGCGGCGTGGGAGCGGCCCAGCGCGGGCGTCACGGTTGCGCTGGTTCCGGCGACCGCGGTGACGACAAACGGCCCCTCCGTCCCCACGGCCACCGCATCCCCCGCTGCCAGGACAGCGTCCGCGACGGCCAGCGTGGTGGTCCCGGCGGCGGCGGGGGCGGCCAGGGTGGTCTGGCCCCGGCGGACCGGCTCCCCGCGGCGGTGGGGCAGGCCCAGAGGCGCCGACAGGGTGACCGTGGTGCCCGCCACGGATGCCGCGGATGCCGTCTCGGCGCTGGTGAGGCGGATCAGGGTCACGGGCCGGCCGGCGGCCAGCGGGGAGGCGTCCTCCACCGAGACCGCCGTCGCCCCCGGCAGGGCGTCGGCGGTCAGGCGGGTGACCTTCACCAGCCCCAGGCTGGTCCCGCCGGAGGAGATCACGAAGTCCCGCGACTGGCGCACCTCGGCGAGGATCCGGGACACCGCCACCCGCGGGTGCTGCTGGACGTCGGCCTGGCCCACCAGTCCGGCCCACCCGCGCGCACCGACGGTCACCAGGGCATACACTGCGGCCAGGACCAGGGCCAGCAGCGCCACGGCCAGCACCGTCTCCAGCAGCGTCAGGCCCTGCTGGGCGCGGGAGGGACTCATCGCTGGACCACCAGGGTGGACAGGGTGACCTGCCGGGGGATGTTCTGGTCCGTCCAGGACACGGTGACGTCCACCTGGGTGAGCCGGGATGTTCCCAGCGCCGGCGTGGTCACCACCGTCGTCCGCGTGTACGGGCCGTCGGCGGCGGGGACGCCCAGGGAGTCCAGGACCTCGGTGCCGGCCAGGCCGGCCAGGCTGCCGTAGGCCAGGACCTGCGCCTGCTCGATGCGCTGCTGGGCCAGCAGCGCCGCTGCGGTGGTGTCGCGCCCCAGCAGCCCGCGGGTCGAGGCGATGAGGTAGAACCCCGTCAGGACGGCGGCCACCAGGCCGAACACCGCCACGGCGGCCACCACCTCGACCAGGGTCATCCCTCTCTCGCCGCCTACGGACACGTCGGGACCTCCTGGACGGAGACCCGCCCCGTCGTCGGCAGGACCTCCACTTGCCTGGCGGTGGCCCCGTCGGTCAGGCAGAACGACCCCGCCGCCGCGGGCGCTCCCGTGGGCGCGAACTCGACGGCGTCCCCCGCCCAGGTGCTGGTGACCGTCACCGACGCCGGCACGTCCACCTGCTTGCTGACCGCGCCGTCGCTGACCCGGGCGACGGTGTAGCGGCCCGCGGCGTAGGCCAGGCGGTAGGCCTCGTGCTGGGTCAGGGCATACTGCTGGGTCAGCCGCAGGTCGGCGGCCAGGCCCCGGGCGGCCTGCTCCAGGTCCCGCAGCGCCAGGTACCGCTGCAGGGGGGGCAGGCCCACCGCCACCAGGACGGCCACCAGGGTCAGGGCCAGCAGGACTTCGAGGGCGCCCAGGCCCGTCTGGTCCCGCCGCCCGCCCGCCTGCCGGCAGGAATCGCGCCGCTGCTCCACAGGACCCCCCGGACCCGGCGGGCGGCTAGATCGTCGACCCGTCGGCCGGGCTCTCCTGCACGACCCCGGTGTTGGTCCGGATCACCAGCACGTAGCGGTTGGTCACCAGGTTGGTGGTGGTGTTGGGCGGCACGACCAGCGCCAGGTACGAGTCGTTGTTGGTGTTGTCCGTGGCTCCCGCGCACGGGGTCAGCGTCGCGGGGTTGATGGTGCCGGCCGCCGCGATGCCGCAGGCCACAAACGCTCCTCCGGTCCAGTCCCACGCGTCGCTGTCAGGCGGAGGCGTCCACCCGATCTTCGCCATACTGTCGCAGCGTGACTCCCGGAAGTTGCGCTCCACCAGGCAGCTCCACGCCAGCGCCTTCCACTCGGAGGCCAGGCTGCGGGCCTCGGCCACATACGCCCGGGTGCGCGCGCCGGTGAACAGCGGCAGCGCGATCAGCAGCAGGATGCCGATGATCGCCACCACGATGGCGATCTCGATGAGGGTGAATCCCCTCCGGTCCTTCCCCATGGCGTCCATGCTCGTCTCCCCCTCGACGGTTGTGCGGGATGCGCGCCCCCACCGCCGTGCCGGCGGCCGGTGGCGCGTTCCGCCGCCATTGTCAGGGCATCTGGGGTGCCGTCACAATGGGACGTTCGGGCGATTCGGATGGGACCAACGGCCTACGGGGAGGCGGGGCCCGCGCTTTGGGCCCGGTCAGCGCGGCAGGGTGGCGATCAGCGTCCAGATGGGCAGCAGGACCGCCAGCGCCACCACGGCCACCACGCCGCCCACGCAGACGATCAGGATGGGCTCCACCACCGACGCGAACCTCTTGACCGCGTTGTCCACCTCGCGCTCGTAGAACTCGGCCAGCTTGATGAGCACGTCCTCCATCGCGCCGGTCTCCTCTCCCACCCGCACCATCTGCACCACCATGGGGGGGATCAGGGGCTGGCGGCGCAGGGATTCGGCCATGGACAGCCCGGCCCGCATCCCTTCCCGGGCCGCCTCCACCTGTCGGCCCACGACCCGGTTGCCCAGCGCCGTGGCTACCACCGCCAGGCCCTCCAGCAGGGGGATGCCGCTGCGGATGATCACCGCCATCGCCCGGCCAAAGCGCGCCAGCGCCAGCCGGTGGATCAGGGACCCGGCCACCGGCAGACGGAGCAGGAGGGCGTCCAGGACCTCCCGGCCGGTCCGGGTGCGGCGGAGGGACCCCGCGCCCGCGGCCGCCAGGGCCAGGGCTGCCCCGGCCGCCCACCAGTAGGTGCGCACCAGGACGCTGGTCCTGACCAGGACGCGGGTCAGCAGGGGCAGGGGCACCTTGAAGGAGGCGAAAATCTGGACGAAGACCGGGACGATGAAGACGACGGCGGCGGCGGCCACCAGCAGGGTGAAGGCCAGAACCAGCAGCGGGTACGTGGCCGCGGTGCGCACCCGCTGCACCAGGTCGTACTCCTTCTCCAGGTAGTCGGCCAGGTAGTTCAGGGAGGCGTCCAGGACGCCGCTGACCTCGCCGGAGCGGACCGTGTTCACGTAGAACTCGAAGAAGACGTTCGGGTGGCGGGCGATCTCCTCGGACAGGCTGCCGCCCCGCTCGATGCCGGCGCGCACGGCCGCAATGACGTCCCGGAACCGCCGGTGGCCGATCTGGTCCTCTAAGACATGCAGGGCCGTGACGATGGGCAGGCCGGCCGAGATCATGGTGGCCAGCTGGCGGGTGAACAGGACCAGCTGGGCGCGCCCGATGCGTCCTCCCCGGATCTGCCCTGCGGCCTTCGGGGTCTGATCCTGTTCCTGCAGGGACGTCACCAGGTAGCCCCGGGCCTGCAGCAGGGCGGCGGCGACCCGGGGGCTGTCGGCGTCCAGAACCCCGGTCGCCAGCCGGCCGGCCTGATCCCAGGCCCGGTACACGTAGCGCGCCATTCCCCCTCCTCCCCCGCCGCCCGGGCGGCGCCAGTGTACCAGCGGTGCGCGCGGGCGGCAATCGGACGAAAGTCCCACGCCCCGCCCGGGCACGCCCGGCGGCGCCGACAGGGGTTGGGGCGGGCATGTACGAAGTGTGAGCCGCGATGCATCGTGTTTCTGCGGCCGGCGGGCCGGTGGACACTCACGCTGACGTCGCCCACGCCACCCTGGCTGTCCGGTGGCTGGTCCTGGCACTGCTGGTGGCCCACGATGTTGCCGCTCCCGGCGGGCCGCACACGCCGGCGGCGTTGTTCGTGGGCATGGCGGGGTACGCCCTCGTCCTGGCGCTGTGGGCGTGGAGGCTGCCGACCCAGGCGGTCCGGGCAGCCCGCGTGGGGATCGGGCTGGATGTCGCGGCCGTCGCCGCCGGACTGCTGCTGGCCGCGCGCGCCCAGGGCTTTCTGTTCCTCGGATTTCCGGTGGTGGCGGCCGCGGGCGTGCTCACGGGCTACCAGGGTGGGGTCGCGGCGGCAGCGGTGGTGGCCGGCGCCGCGGCCACCGCGCAGAGGGCGCTGCCGGTCCCCTCGGCGGCCGGATGGGCGGCGGCCGCAGTGGCGCTTGTGGCCACCGCCCTGACCGCCGCGGCCGCCGGCGTCCGCAGCGGGCGGCGGGCCGCACTGGAGGCCGCGGTGAGAGTCCTGTCTGAGCGGGCGACGTCGCCGGGACCCGTGCAGGCCACGGCCGAGGCAGTCCTGGACGAAATGTCAAGGCTGCTGGGTGCCGACAGCGGGTCGGTGATGGTCTACCTGGACCGCGAGGACCGGCTGGAGATCCTGGCGTCCCGCGGCCTCCGGGAGGGGTCCGCCGACGCCCGGCCTCGCCTGGGCGAGGGAATCGCCGGGTGGGTGGCCCGGGAGGGCCGTCCGATCCTGCTGACGCCCGGGACCTCCACCCCCGTCCCCCTGACGCGCCAGGAACTGGGCTCGTCCCTGTGCGTGCCGCTCACCGCCGGATCGCGCCCCCTGGGCGTGCTGAACCTCAACCGGATGGCCACCCGGCCGTGGTTCACCCTGGAGGATCTCCAGACGGCCGACCTGCTGGCCCGGGCCGCCGCTCCGGTCCTGATCAGGGCCCGGGCCGAGCGCGAGCTGGCCGCGGCGCTGGTCGAGGTGGCCGCGGGCATCGGCGACGTGACCCGGGCTCTGGCCCGAGACCCCTCGGTGCTGTGGCCGGCTTTGCTCGACCAGGCCCGCTCGCTGACGGCGGCGCGGTTTGCCGTCCTGGCCCTGGAGCGGGAGGACACCGGCATGGTGGAGGTGGTGGCCAGCCGGGGCATCGGCGGTCAGGCGGCGCTGGGCCTGCTGCCCGGGCTGCTGGCCGCCAGCACCCAGGGGCAGGTGCACACCCTCAGCGCGCCGCCCGGATCGCAGGAGGTGGCGGCGTGCGTGCCCCTCACCGTGGACGGCAAGACCATCGGCGCGGTGGCGTTCGGCCTGGCCGCGGACGGCCCGACCGCCCCGGACCGGCTGGCGGCCGTGTCCGCGCAGATGGCGGCCGCGGTGCAGATGGTCCGCACCGCCCACCGCATCGCCGACATCGGCATCGTGGAGGAACGCCGCCGCATCGCCCGGGAGCTCCACGACGGGGTGGCCCAGACCCTGGCCGACGCCCTCCTGCAGACGGACCTGGTGGCCCTGACCCTCTCCGGCGGCGACCGGACGGCCACAGACCTCGCAGATCTCCGGGGGCTGCTGGAGCGGGCCATGCGGGAACTGCGGGAGTATATGTCGGACCTGCGCCGGCAGCCCGACGTCGGCAGCGAGCTGCCGGCCGCCCTGGAGGCGCTGGGGCGGGAGTTCCAGAGGCAGACGGGCATCGCCACCGCCGTGGAGACCACCGGCGAGACCTCCCGCCTGCCGTCGGCGGTCCGCCACGCCATCCTGGCCATCGTGCGCCAGGCCCTGACCAACGTGCGGACCCACGCCCGGGCCACGGCGGTGCAGATCCGGGCGCGGGTGGACGACGACGGGTGCACCGCCTCGGTCACCGACAACGGCATCGGCTTCGACGTGGCCGCCTACCGGGCCCAGCCGCCGGGCCGGCGCCACCTGGGGCTGGTGTCCATGGAAGAGCGGGCGGCGCTGGTGGGCGGACGCCTGGACGTGGAGAGCGCGCCCGGGCGGGGAACCACGGTCACGGTGCGGGTGCCGCTGGGGAGGTGAGCGGGTGAACGGGGCCGCGGTGCGGGTGCTGCTCGCGGACGACCACGCCCTGTTCCGGCAGGGGGTGCGCCGGCTGCTGGAGGCGGCCGGCGATGTGGAGGTGGTGGGCGAGGCCGAGACCGGCGACCAGACCGTCCGGATGGTGGAGGACCTGGCGCCCGACGTGGTCCTGCTGGACGTGGCCATGCCCGGCCTGTCCGGCATCGACGCCGCCCGGATGATCAAGGCCCGCAGCCCCCGCACCGGCATCATCATGCTGACCGTGCACGCCGACGAGGAGTACCTGTTCGAGGCCATCAAGGCCGGCGCCATGGGCTACCTGCTCAAGGACTGCACTCCCGACGAACTGGTCCGGGCCATCCGGGTGGTCCACGGCGGGGAGGGGTTGCTGGCGCCCACCATGGCCGCCAAGGTCATGCGCGAGTTCGCCCGCACCCGGGAGAGGACCGACCTGGCCGGGGTCCACCTCCCCCTCACCCCCCGGGAGGTCGAGATCCTGCAGCTGGTGGCCGGCGGGCTGGCCAACAAGGAGATCGCCCGCCGCCTGTCCATCAGCGAGCGCACCGTCAAGAACCACCTCAGCAACATCATGGAGAAGCTCCACGTGAACAGCCGCACCCAGGCGGCCGTGCTGGCCCTGCGCAGCGGGCTGGTGCGGCCTCCGGAAGGAGGCGGGTAGAGCGGCGCCCGCCCGGCTCCTGTCCCGGATTCCCTGGTACCTTCGTCCGATTTACCCCCGGCGGGGGCGGCCGTACAGTGGGTGTGCCTGCGGGGAGGCGTGCGGTGCGGAAGATCCGGGTGATGCTGGTCGACGACAACCCCTCCTACCGGCAGCGGATGGCCCGGGTGTTGCAGACCCAGCCCGACCTGGAGGTGGTGGGCGAGGCCGGGGAGGGCGGCGAGGCGGTGGCGCGCGCCCGGGAGCTGCGCCCCGACGTGGTGCTGATCGACTTCCGCATGAGCGGGATGGACGGCTACACGGCTGCCCGGACCATCGTGCGGGAGCTGCCGGAGACGAAGGTCTTCATGCTCACCGCGTTTCCCGGCGCCCTGGATCCCGAGCGGGTCGCCCGCAGCGGGCTGCAGGGGCTGCTGGTCAAGGACCAGCCGGCCACCGAGATCATCGCGGCGATCCGCCAGGCGGCGAACCGCTGAGACGATCTACTCGATCTCCTCAATCTACCCAATCTACTCGATCTACGCGTCGCCGGATTGAGAAGATCGGGCAGATTGAGGAGATGGAGTGGATTGAATTTTCAACGTTTCCACGGGGGATTTCCCCCTACAGTGTGGGTTCCTCCACCCGCGTGACCCGCAGGACCTCCTCCACCGTCGTGAGCCCGCGCAGGGCCTTGAGCATGCCGTCGGCCCGCATGGGGATCATCCCCTCCGCCCGGGCCGCCTCGCCGATCTCGGCGGCGGACGCCCGGGCCAGGACCTTGCGGCGCACGGCGTCGGTCATCACCAGCACCTCGAAGATCCCCGTCCTGCCCTGGTAGCCGGTGTGGCGGCAGGCGGCGCACCCCCCCGGCCGCGCGAACTCCGCCGCCGGCAGGGGCTCGCGCACCGCCCCCGCCAGCCAGGCCATCAGGTCCTTGGGGATGGGCGCCGGCTGCTTGCACTCGGCGCACAGCAGCCGGACCAGCCGCTGGGAGGCCACGCCGATCACCGCCGAGGCGATCAGGTAGGGCTCGATCCCCATGTCGGCCAGGCGGGTCAGGGCCGAGGGGGCGTCGTTGGTGTGGATGGTGGTGAGCACCAGGTGCCCGGTCAGCGCGGCGTGGATGGCGATTTCGGCCGTCTCCACGTCGCGGATCTCGCCGATCATGATGATGTCCGGATCCTGGCGGACGATGGACCGCAGCCCGGTCGCGAACGTGAGCCCGGACCGGGGGTTCACCTGGATGTGGCTGACGCCGGGCAGCTGGTACTCCACCGGATCCTCGATGGTGATGATGTTCCTGTCGGGCGCGTTGAGCTGCGCCAGGGTGCTGATGAGGGTGGTGGTCTTGCCGCTGCCGGTGGGGCCGCTGACCAGGATGATGCCGAAGGGCTGGCGGATCAGCCCCTCGTACCGGCGGCGGGTGCGGGCATCCATCCCCAGCTGGTCCAGGGGCAGCACCCCCTGGCTGCGGTCCAGCAGGCGCAGGGCCACCCGCTCCCCGTGCACCGTGGGGACCGTGGAGACCCGGACGTCGATCCTCCGGCCGTCCAGGGCCGACTCGAACGCGCCGTCCTGGGGCAGCCGCCGCTCGGCGATGTTCAGCCGCGCCAGGACCTTCACCCGGGACACCACCGCCGGGTAGACCGAGCGCGGCACCGTCATCACCGTGTGCAGGACGCCGTCCACCCGGTAGCGCACCCGGGCGTCGCCCTCGGTCGGTTCCAGGTGGATGTCGCTGGCCCGGTCGCGGACGGCCTGGGAGAGGATCAGGTTGACCAGCCGCACCACCGGGGCGTCCTCGGCCTCCTCCACCGACGGCACGGCCTCCTCCACCTCGCCCAGGACCGCCTGGGCGGCCGCCCCCATGCCGTAGACGCGCTCGATGGTCGCTTCAACCTCCGACTCCATCGCCACCACCGGCTTGACCGGGCGGCGGGCCGCGATGGCCACGTCGTCCAGGGCGAAGACGTCCAGGGGGTCGGCCATGGCCACGACCAGGTGGCCTCCGTCCAGCTGCAGGGGGAGGACCTTGCGCTTGCGCGCGATGACCTCCGGGACCAGGCGGACGGCGGCGGGGTCGATGCGGGCGGAGGACAGGCTCACCAGGGGCAGGTCCAGCTGGGCCGCCAGGGCCTGGGCGAGCTGGCGCTCGGTCGCCGCCCCCTGCTCGACGAGGATGCGGCCCAGCCGCTCGCGGGTGCGGCGCTGCTGGGCCAGCGCCTCGGCCAGCTGCTGGGGGGTGATGACCCCGGTCTCCACCAGGATGTCACCGATGCGCTTGCGCTGGACCTTGGCCACCGGACGCTCCGCCACCCGACCCAGTGTAGAGGGGACTCGCGGGCGGGCTCAATGGGCCGTTCGTCCCTGCGGGCCCCCCCGGGCATGGTCCTTCCGGCCAGGTACCCCGCCGGCGTCTCCGGCAGACGTCAGGGCCGCTCGGGTGGTGAGAACCTGGCGCCGGACCCCTCCGCCTCCCGGAGCGCGCGGGCGAGGGCCCGCACGTAGGACGGATCGAAGGCCGGACCTCCTCCCGCCAGCACCTGCGAGAGCAGCGGGCCCACCGCCGCCTTCCGGTGGGCGGGGACCCGCCCGCAGGTGAGGGCGTCCACGTAGTCTGCCAGGGACACCAGGCGGGCTGGCGCGGAGGCCTCATCCCCCAGCGACGGCAGGTGGTGCTCGGATGCGACCACCACAAGCACCGGGCTCGTTCGGGCCGCATGGCGGAGCAGCCAGGCGCCCGCCGCCGGGTGCGTCCACTCCGGCGACGGTCCTTGTGCCGTCCTCTCGGCCAGGCGCCGGGGATACGGCAGAATGGCCAGGCCGATGTCGTGCAGGAAGGCGGCGGCGGCCAGCTCCGTCAGCGCGGCCGGGGTCAGTCCCAGGGCGGCACCTGCTCCCGCGGTCAGGACGGCCACGTTGACGGCATGAGCCGGATCGGTTTCATCG
Organism: Armatimonadota bacterium; assembly: GCA_031081675.1. Taxonomy (NCBI): domain Bacteria; kingdom Bacillati; phylum Armatimonadota; species Armatimonadota bacterium. The sequence continues at coordinate 24,062 of JAVHLZ010000009.1, read as the reverse complement.
TGCGCCCTGTCGGCGACGCGGATCCAGACGGCGGGCGGGCTGTCCCGCATCGCCCGGACCAGGGCGGCCGCCGCGTCCCGCACCCGGGGCAGGTCCACCGGCTCGCCCCGCTCGGCGGCTTCGGCCGCCGCGGCCGCGGCGTCCAGGGCGGCGTCGTAGGCATCGTGGCTCGGGGGTGGCGAGGTCTGCTCGGGGAGGTCGATCCCGTCCGCTCCCTCCTCCCCCAGGGCATCCCGCAGGCCGCCGGCCGCAACGATCTCCTCGGGCTCGCGGGCCAGGACCCGGATGAGGGCCGCCACCGAGGCCTCGGCGGCCTGGATGCCGATCACCAACCCCGGGACCCTTCGGGCCTCGAGGTAGGCCCTCAGGGACGCGGCGGCGGGATCGCCGGGCCCGAAGGGCTGGCCCTGGACCACGAGGCGTCTGGGCTCCACCACGATCTGGACCGGAGCGGCCTTCCGGAACAGGTCGGCGCACCGGCGGATGGCCACGCCGGCGGACGGATGGCCGGATCCGTAGTGGCGGACGTGCGCAAGGGCCGCCCACAGCGCCTGGACCAGCTCAGCCGCTCCGTCCATCCCCTCCCCCACCCAGGGCGGCCAGCCACCGCCCCGCGGCCTCCCGCGTCGCCGGATCCGGGTGACGGGTCGCCTCCTGGAGGGCCCCGCGGGCCTCCGGCGTCCCCAGGGAGGCGAGCCCGGCCAGGGCTTCGGCGCGCACGCGCAGGTCGCCGTGATGAAGGGCGGCCCGCAGGTACGGAACCGCCCGGGGATCGGCGGTCCACGCCAGGGCGGTGACCACGTTGCGCGCCACGTACCAGCGGGGATCGGAGAGGTGCTCGGCCAGGGCGGGCAGCCGGTCCCGCGCCGCCTCGGCCAGCAGGGCGACCAGCCGCCGCCGTACCGCCAGCCGCTCCTCGTCGGCCAGCAGTTCCAGCAACACGGGTATGGCTTCGGGTGCCCCCGCCAGCAGCCCCCGCAGCGGGTGGTCCGCGGGCAGGTCGGCGGCACCCGCGGCCAGCACTTCGCGCACCTCCACCGACATGAGGCGGCCCAGGGCCTGGCGCACCTGGTCCGCCCGCGCGTCGGGCAGGCGCCGCGACACCCGATCCAGGGCTGCCAGGATCCGGACGACCGCGTCGGTGTCTCCCTCTGCGGCGGCATCGTGCAGGACCTGCTCCACCACCCCCAGCGCCTCGGCCACCTGCGCGGCATCCAGGTGAGGCAGGGCGTCCACCAGGCGGGCGGCTGCCCGGCTGCGCCCGACGCCTGCCTCCAGCGCCGCCCGGGCCGCCTCTGCGTCGGCGGGAGGAGGGGCATCGGGCAGCGGGCCGCCAAAGGGGCCCCGGTGCAGCGCGCGCAGGCGTCCCGGCAGGTCCGCCACATCCGCGAGGAGGGAACCGGCCACCACCGCGGGCCAGCGGGCAGCCACCGACGCGGCCCACGGGTCGGCCAGATGGTCGGCCACCACGCGGCCCAGGGCCGCCCGCAGAGGATCGTCCAGCTTCAACAGGGCATCGGCCAGGATGCCGCGGGCCTGGTCCCTCTGCGCCGGGGGCCAGGCAGCCACGCGGGCGTCGGCCCTCCGCAGCATCTCCGCCGCCACCAGGGGATCCGGACCCAGGCGGACCAGGCGGGCAGGGACCTCGTCGGGGCGTTCCCGCACGGCGCGCAGCAGATCCTCGACCGGATCCCCGGCCGGCGCGGAGGGCGCAGGCCCGCGCGCCGACACCCCGCGGACGCCGCGGCCCGCCAGCAGCCGCCCCAGGCCGCCCGCCCGCTCCAGGGCCGACCGGGGCATCGCCAGGGCGTCCGCCAGCGCCTCCAGGTCCGCGTCGGTCACGTCGGGAAGAAAACGCAGCCCGTCGACGCCGGCAAGATCCAGCGCCCGCCCGAGGTCGGCGACGACGTCGTCCTCGCAGGCCTGGGGGGCGAAATCGAACGCCACCCCTCGGGGCGCCACCCGCAGATCCAGGGGCCCGTGGGCATCCAGGTAGGCCCGCAGGGCCTGCCCGGCCGACCGCAGCAGGCGGATCGTCAGGTCGTGTCCGACCGAGTACAGCCGCGCAGCCCGCACGGCGGCCGCAAGCGCGCGGGCGGCGCGGCGCGCCGCCTCGTACCTCTGCGGTCCGGCGGCCGGCTCCTCCACAGCGCCTCAGCCCTCCGCCGCCAGCGCGGCGAGGAGCTCGCGGATCCGGCGGGCGCGCGCCCGCAGCTCTTCGGTCCGCTCGCGCTGCCGGGAGACCACGTCCGCCGGCGCGCGCTCCACGAACTCCCGATCCTGCAGTCGGGCGTCCAGGCGCTGGATCTCCGCCGTGACCTCCTCCAGCGCCCGGGCCAACCGGGCCTGCTCCCGACGGACATCCACCAGGCCCCGCAGGGGCAGCAGGATTTCCACCGCGGGCAGGACGGCGGCGGCGCACCCGGCCGGGCGGGGAGAGCTCGGGTCGTCCAGGTGCACGGGATCCACCCGCGCCAGGTCCATCAGGTACGGACGCGCGGCCTCCAGGGCGGCGCGGGCGTCTCCTTCGGCCCGCAGGTGGACCGGAACGCGCCTGCCCGGCGGGACGGAGAGGTCGGCCCGCAGGCTGCGGATCGCCCGGATGGTCTCCATCACCACCGGGACCTCCGCTTCCGCCTGGGGGTCCACGGCGGCGGGGTCGGCCTGGGGCCACGGCGAGATCATGATGCTGGGACCGTCGTGGGGCAGCGCCTGCCAGACCTCCTCGGTGATGAACGGCATGATGGGGTGCAGCAGCTGGACGGTCCGGGACAGCACCCACCACAGGGTGTGCTGGATGGCGTGGCGGCGGGCCGGATGGCGGGCCTCCCGCTGCAGGTCCCCCTTGGCCATCTCCACGTACCAGTCGCAGAACTCCCCCCACAGGAAGTCGTAGAGGGCGCGGGCGGCCTTGTCGAACTCGAAGCCCTCCAGCAGGGCCGTCACCTCGGCGGTCAGCCGGGTGTGGCGGCTGCGAATCCAGCGGTCGGCCGCCGACAGGACCTCGGGGCCGGGGACGGGCGCCCGGTGATCGAACCCGTCCAGGTTCAGCAGGACGAAGCGGGCGGCGTTCCACAGCTTGGTGGTGAAGGTGCGGACGTCCGCGATCATCTTCTCGCCGAACCGCATGTCCTGCTGGGCCTGGGAGCACCGGGAGACCAGCGCATAGCGCACCGCGTCGGCCCCGTATCCGCGGGCGTCGGCCATCTCCAGGGGGTCGATGCCGGTGCCCAGGGATTTGCTCATCCGCTGGCCGGTGAGGGTGAGGACCGTGGGGTGGATGTACACGTCGGCGAAGGGCACCTGGTTCATGAACTCCAGGCCGAACATGATCATCCGGCAGACCCACAGGAAGATGATGCCCCGGTCCGTGACCAGGACGCTGGTGGGGTAGAAGTAGCGCAGGTCCTCGGTGTCGCGGGGCCACCCCAGGGTCGCCAGGGGCCACAGGGCCGAGCTGAACCACGTGTCCAGCACGTCGGGGTCCTGCGCCAGGTCGGCCGCCCCGCAGCGGGGGCAGGACGGGGGCGCGGCCTTGGAGACCGTCCGCTCCCCGCACGCCGCGCACTGCCAGACGGGAATGCGATGCCCCCACCAGAGCTGGCGGGAGATCACCCAGGGCCGGATCCCGTCCAGCCAGTCCAGCGCCACCTTCGCCCACCGCTCCGGGTGGAACCGCACCTGCCCCGCGCGGATGGCGTCGGCGGCCCGGCGGGCCAGGTCGGCCACCTCCAGGAACCACTGGTCGCTGATGTAGGGCTCGATGACGGTGTGGCAGCGGTCGCAGTGCCCCACGCTGGTGCGGTAGGGCTCGACCCGCTCCAGCAGCCCGGCGGCCTGCAGGTCGGCGGCCACCGCCTCCCGGGCGGCAAACCGGTCCAGGCCGGCATAGCGGCCCGTGTCGGGCGTCATCTTCCCCCGGGGGTCCAGCACCACCAGGGTCGGCAGGTGGTGGTCGGCTCCGATCTCCCGGTCCAGGGGGTCGTGGCCCGGCGTGATCTTCAGGGCGCCGGTGCCGAACGCCGGGTCCACCCGCGGGTCGGCGATGACCGGCACCGGCCGGCGCACCAGGGGGACGAGCACGGTGGTGCCCACCAGGTGCAGGTAGCGGTCGTCCGCGGGGTGGACCGCCACGGCCACGTCGGCCAGGATCGTCTCCGGGCGCTGGGTGGCCACCACCACACCCGGCGAACCGTCAGCGCCGGGGTAGCGCACGTACCACAGGGAGGAGTCCACCTCCTCGTGGACCACCTCCAGGTCCGAGATCACCGTCTCGCAGCGCGGGCACCAGTTCACCATGTGCCGGCCGCGGTAGATCAGGCCCTTGCGGTGCAGGCGGACGAACGCCTCCAGGACCGCGTCCGCATACTCCGGGTCCAGGGTGAACACCTTGCGGTCCCAGTCGCAGGACATGCCCAGGCGTTCCAGCTGGCTGTAGATGATGCTGCCGTACTTGCGCACCCAGGCCCACACCCGCTCCTCGAACTTCTCCCTCCCCAGGTCCTCCCGCCGCAGGCCTTCCCGGGCCAGCTCCCGCTCCACCACGTTCTGGGTGGCGATGCCGGCGTGATCGGTGCCGGGCTGGTACAGGGCGCAGTAGCCCTGCATCCGGCGGAACCGGGTCAGGACATCCTGGACGCTGTTGTTGAGGGCGTGTCCGATGTGCAGTTCGCCGGTCACGTTGGGCAGCGGCATCATCACCGCCCACGGCCGGCGCGCCGGATCGGGGACGGCCCGGAAGTAGCCGGCCTCCTTCCAGATCCGGTAGCGGGCCACCTCCACCTGGCGCGGATCGTATGTGGTCGGGATCGTCGTTCGGGCCACGGCATCCTCCCCGGGCGTGAATGACAAGCGCCCCGTCCGCTCAGGACGGGGCGCGGGCCCCGCGGTACCACCTGTCTTCCGCACCCGGACGGTGCGGCTCTTGGAGCGCGATCACGGGCGCACCCCGGACCGCTCTGGCAGGCCGTCAGGCTGCTCGATCGCGGTCGCCGTCCGGGGCGACCTTCCCCGCGGGCCGACACAGGGCGCCTGCCAGCCGTGGGCGCCCCTCTCTGGGAGGGCCGCGCGGGTACTCCTCCCCGTCGCTTGCCGGGTATTATACCACAGCCGGGCTACTCGTCGACGTAGATGACCCGGCGCAGTTCTTCCACGCTGGTGGTGCCGTCCACAACCCGCGCGCGGGCGGCTTCCTGGATGGTGGTCATGCCCCCCGCCACGGCGGCGTCCCGCAGCGCGCTGGCGGGTTTGCGGGCCAGGACCAGGTCCCGGATGGCGTCGGTCATCCGGAAGATCTCCATGACGCAGAAGCGCCCCCGGTACCCGGTGTGGTCGCACTCGGGGCATCCCACCGGGCGGTACAGGGTGACGGCGGCATCCCCGGGCAGGCCCAGCTCGGTGACCAGGCCGGGGGTGACGGGGTAGGGCTGCTTGCAGGCGGGGCACAGGCGCCGCATCAGGCGCTGGCCGATGGTGGCGATCAGGCAGGAGGTGATGAAGTAGGGCTCGATGCCCATGTCCACCAGCCGCACCACCGACCCGGCGGCGTCGTTGGTGTGCAGGGTGCTGAAGACCAGGTGGCCGGTGAGGGCTGCGTGGACCGAGATCTTGGCCGTCTCGGCGTCGCGGATCTCTCCCACCATGACCACGTCGGGGTCCTGGCGGAGAATGCTGCGCAGGCCCGTGGCGAAGGTCACCCCGGCCCGGGGCCGCACCGGAATCTGGGAGATCCCCTCCAGGTAGTACTCGATGGGGTCCTCGATGGTGATGATGTTGCGGGAGGGGTCGTTGATGGCGTGCAGGCAGGAGTACAGGGTGGTGGTCTTGCCGCTGCCGGTGGGCCCGGTGACCAGGACCATGCCGTGGGGCTTGCGGATGATGTTGTGGATCAGCTCCTCCTGCTCGGGCGGGATGCCCAGCCGGTCCAGCCCCAGCATCACGTTGCTCTTGTCCAGCAGCCGCATCACCACCCGCTCGCCGAAGGCCGTGCTGGTGATGCCCACCCGCACGTCGTACTCCCGGTCCCGCAGGCGCATGGTGATGCGGCCGTCCTGGGGTTTGTTGTGCTCGGCGATGTCCAGCGCCGCCAGGACCTTGATGCGGCTCACCACCGCGGCGTACAGCAGCCGGGGGATGGTGGCCTTGTCGTACAGCATGCCGTCGATGCGGAATCGGACCCGCGCCTGGTGCAGCTGCGGTTCCAGGTGGATGTCGGTGGTCCGGGAGGTGATGGCGGCCTGCAGGATCGAGTCCACCATCTGGATGACGGGGGGCGAGGACTCGTTCCCCAGGACCACGACCCCCTCCTCGGGGCCCTCGCCGTTGCGCGAGTCGCCGAACTCGATGGTGTCCACCAGGCTGGCGGCCTTGCTGATTTTGCCCGCCACGTCGTCGAAGAGCTGCCCCAGCGCCCACTCCAGATCGCTCTCGGTGGTGAACACGGGCTGCACCCGCAGGCCGGTGGCGCGGGCGATCTCGTCGATGGCGAGGATGTCCGACGGATCGGCCATCGCCACCACCAGCTCGTTGCCCTCCTGGCGGATGGGCAGGGCCATCAGGCGGCGGATGAACGGTTCGGGCAGCAGCCGGGCGATGCGGACGTCGATGGGCTCCGCCGTGAGGTTCACATACTCATAACCCTGCTGCAGGGCCAGCCAGCGGCCGGCCTCGCCCTTGGCCAGCAGCCCCCGGTCGATGAAGATCTGGGCCAGCCGTTTGCCGGTGCGCTTCTGTTCCTCCAGGGCCTCGGCCAGCTGGTCCGGGGTGATCACGCCGGCGTCCAGCAACAGCTCGCCCAGCCGCTTGGTGGTCCTGGATGGATACGCCCGCGCCGTAGCCATGGGACACCCGCCTTCTGGAGCAAGCGGCGTGCCACGCCGGGGGACCCACGCCATCTGCGCGATCTACGCAATCTACCCAATCTCCCCAATCCGGAGGATTGGGAAGATCGGGGGATCGCGAAGATGGGGTGTCAGGACAGCATCTGCTGGGTGGGCTGGGGGGTCGGCCGGAGGGGCTCCACCGCCGGCGGCGGCACCAGGTCCCGGGCTCCCGGCGCGGGCGCCGGCAGCAGGGCCTCGGCCAGGACCTGATCCACGTGGTCCACGAACACGAACCGCAGCCGCTGGCGGACGTGGAGCGGGATCTCCTCCAGGTCCTTCTCGTTCTCCTTGGGCAGGATGACGGTCTTGATGCCGGCCCGGTGGGCCGCCAGGACCTTCTCCTTCACCCCCCCGATGGGGAGCACCTTACCCCGCAGGGTGATCTCCCCGGTCATGGCCACGTCCTTGCGCACCGGGCGGCCGGTGACCGCCGACGCCAGGGCCGTGGCGAGGGTGATGCCCGCCGACGGGCCGTCCTTGGGCACGGCGCCCGCCGGGATGTGGATGTGCACGTCGTACTTGCTGTACCACTCCTCATCCACCCCCAGCCGGCGGGAGCGGGAGCGCACGTAGGACACGGCCGCCTGGCCGGACTCCTTCAGGACGTCGCCCAGCTGGCCCGTGAGGATGAGCTTGCCCTCGCCCCGCATCAGGGTGGCCTCCACGGTCACCACGTCGCCGCCCATCTCGCTGTAGATGAGCCCCGTGGCCGCACCCACCTCGTCGGACTGCTCGGCCACCCCGTACCGGAACCGGGGCGGGCCCAGGAAGCGGTGCAGGCGGGCCGGGGTCACCTTCACCCGGGTGGCGCGGCCGGTGGCCACCTCGGTGGCCACCTTGCGGAAGATGGTGGCGATCTCCCGCTCCAGGTTGCGCACCCCCGCCTCCCGGGTGTACTCGCGGATGATCCGGCGCAGGGCGTCCTCCGAGAGGGTCACCTGCTCGGGCCGCAGGCCGTTCTCCCGGAGCTGCTTGGGCACCAGGAACTGGGTGGCGATCTTCAGCTTCTCCTCCTCGATGTAGCCCGGGAAGCGGATCACCTCCAGCCGGTCCCGCAGCGCCGGCGGGATGGTGTCCAGGATGTTGCCGGTGCAGATGAACATCACCTCGGACAGGTCCAGGGGCAGCTCCAGGTAGTGGTCGCTGAAGCTGTGGTTCTGCTCCGGGTCCAGGGCCTCCAGCAGCGCCGACGAGGGGTCGCCCCGCCAGTCCACCCCCAGCTTGTCGATCTCATCCAGCATGAACACCGGGTTCTTGCTGCCGGCGGTCTTCAGGCCCTGCACGATGCGGCCGGGCAGCGCCCCCACGTAGGTGCGGCGGTGGCCGCGGATTTCCGCCTCGTCCCGCACGCCGCCCAGGCTCACCCGGACAAACTTGCGCCCCAGGGCCCGGGCGATGGAGCGCCCCAGGGAGGTCTTGCCGACGCCCGGCGGCCCGATGAAGCACAGGATGGGGCCCTTGCTGGTGGGGGCCAGCTTGCGCACCGCCAGGTACTCGATCACCCGCTCCTTGGCCTTCTCCAGGCCGTAGTGGTCTTCGTCGAGGATGCGGCGGGCCTCGGCGATGTCCAGCCGGTCCTCGGTGCGCACCGACCAGGGGATGGCCAGCAGCCAGTCCAGGTAGGTGCGCACCACCACCGCCTCGGCCACCATGGGCGGCATCTTCTCCAGCCGGGCCAGCTCTTCCAGGGCCTTCTCCCGCACGTGGTCGGGCAGATGGGCGGCCTCGATCTTCTTCCGGTACTCGGCCACCTCGCTGGCGCGCTCGTCGATCTCGCCCAGCTCCTGCTGGATGGCCTTCATCTGCTCCTTGAGGAAGTACTCCCGCTGGCTCTTCTCCATCTGCTTGCGCACCCGGTTCTGGATCTTGCGCTCCAGCTCCAGGATGCTGATCTCCCGGGAGAGGATCTGGCTCAACAGGTCCAGCCGATCCCGGGGCGGGGCCTCCAGCAGCCGCTGGCGCTCCTCCAGCTTGATGGGCAGGTGGGGAGCCACCAGGTCGGCCAGCACCCCCGGCTCGTCGGCCTGCATGACGGCGGTGTACTGCTCGGGCGGGACCGCCCGGCTGAGGCGCGCAAACCGCTCGAACTGGGACAGCACGCCCCGGACCAGGGCCTCCACCTCCAGGGTCCGTTCCACCGCATCGGGCCGCAGGGCCACCCGCACCTCGAAGTAGGGGTCGGTGCGCTCCACCGCCCGCACCTCGGCCCGCACGACCCCCTCCACCACCGCCTGCAGGACCCCGTCGGGCTGCCGGGCCACCTGCAGGATGCGGCAGACGGTCCCCACCGTGTAGATGTCCGCCGGGGTGGGGTCGTCCAGGTCCTCCTGCTTCTGGGCCGCCAGCAGGATGGTGCGGTCGGCGGCCAGGGCCGCCTCCAGGGCCCGCAGGGACTTGGGCCGCCCCACCCCCAGGGGGGCCACCTGGCGGGGCATGATCACCGTGCCCTTCAGCGGCAGCAGGGGCAGAACCTCACGAACGGGCATCTCAGCGCGCTCGGCCATGTCTCCTCCTTCAGGCGGGGCCTCAGGACGTCCGCGGGGACGATACCGTTCCCGCCGCTCCACAAACGGTGCGGGGGGACCGAGATCCCCCCGCAACCCCGCAGGCGGGCGCGGGCGCCCGCCCACGTGCTATTGTACCACGCCGGCCCGGGTCCCCGTCTCCCGGCGCGGTCAGGCGGGCCGGTCCTTGGCCGCCCGCTTGAGGTCGGAGGCGGTCAGCAGCAGGGGTTCGGTGCGGCGCAGCACCGCGTCCTCGGTGACGACGCAGCGCTTCACGTCGGGACGGGAGGGGATCTCGTACATGATGTTCAGCATGATGTCTTCGATGATGGTGCGCAGCCCCCGGGCGCCGGTGTTGCGGGCGAGGGCCTCTCGGGCGATGGCCCGCAGGGCGTCGTCGGTGAACACCAGCTCCACCCCGTCCATCTCCAGGATCTTCTGGTACTGGCGCACCAGGGCGTTGCGGGGCTCCACCAGGATGCGCACCAGGTCCGCCTCGTCCAGCGGGTCCAGGGGCACGATGATGGGCAGCCGGCCGATGAACTCGGGGATCATGCCATACCGCAGCAGGTCCTGCGGCATCACGTGGGACAAGATCTCGGCCAGGGACCGTTTGGTCCGGGGCTCGATGTGGGCGCCGAACCCGATGGTGGTCTGGCGCAGGCGGGACTCGATGATGCGGTCCAGGCCCTCGAACGCCCCCCCGCAGATGAACAGGATGTTGGTGGTGTCGATCTGGATGAACTCCTGGTGCGGGTGCTTGCGGCCGCCCTGGGGCGGCACGTTGGCCACGGTGCCCTCCAGGATCTTCAGCAGGGCCTGCTGCACCCCTTCGCCGGAGACGTCCCGGGTGATGCTGGGGTTCTCAGACTTGCGGGCGATCTTGTCGGTTTCGTCGATGTAGATGATCCCCCGCTCGGCCTTCTTGACGTCGAAGTCGGCGGCCTGGATCAGGCGCAGGAGGATGTTCTCCACATCCTCGCCCACGTAGCCGGCCTCGGTCAGGGACGTGGCGTCGGCGATGGCGAAGGGCACGTCCAGGATCTTGGCCAGGGTCTGGGCCAGCAGCGTCTTGCCGCATCCGGTGGGGCCGATGAGCAGGATGTTGGACTTCTGCAGCTCCACGTCGCTGGACCGGCGGGTCCCGATGCGCTTGAAGTGGTTGTACACGGCCACCGCCAGGGCCTTCTTGGCCCGGTCCTGGCCCACCACGTACTGGCAGAGGGTGTCGTAGATTTCCTTGGGCTTGGGCGTCTGCCGCGGGGCGGCGGGGGTGTCGGTCTCCCCGTACAGCTCCTCCTCGATGATCTCGTTGCACAGCTCGATGCACTCGTCGCAGATGTAGACCCCCGGGCCGGCCACCAGCTTGCGGACCTGGTCCTGGGACTTGCCGCAGAAGGAACACTTGAGCCGCTCCCCGTCCCCGAAGCGGAAGCGATCTCGCGTCATGGACGTGGCCGCCCTTCACCGCGGACCGTACCGGAGGCGCACCGGCACTCCCCGCCTGGCTGCCCGCACTGGGGGAGACTCCCCTCCCGCCTCACCGCCATCCTCCTCACCCGCCCCCGCGGGCGCGCCCCGTCCGGGGGAACCCCGGGGCGTCGTCGCGGCAGTCCCCGGCCAGACTCCCTATCGGTCCCGGGGAGCGGCGGACACCTTCTCCCGGTACCGGATGACCTCGTCGATCAGCCCGTACTCCTTGGCCGCCTGGGCGTCCATCCAGAAGTCCCGGTCGGTGTCCCTCTCGATGCGCTCCACCGGCTGGCCGGTGTGCTTGGCCAGGATCTCGTTCACCAGGGCCCGCAGCTTGAGAAACTGCTTGGCCTGAATATCAATATCGGCCGTCGTCCCCTGGGCTCCACCCCAGGGCTGGTGGATGAGGACCTGGGAGTACGGCAGGGCCGACCGCTTCCCCTTGGCGCCGCCGGCCAGGATGACGGCCGCCACGCTGGCCGCCAGACCCACGCAGATGGTGGCCACGTCGGGCCGGATGTACTGCATGGTGTCGTAGATGGCCAGCCCCGCCTGCAGGACACCCCCGGGGCTGTTGATGTACAGGTAGATGTCCTTCTCCGGATCCTCCCCTTCCAGGAACAGGAGCTGGGCGATCACCAGGTTGGCCACATCGTCGTCGATGGGCCCCCCCACGAAGACGATCCGGTCCTTCAACAGCCGCGAGTAAATGTCGTAGGCCCGCTCGCCCCGGGCCGTCTGCTCCACCACAATGGGTACCAGCGTCATGTCGTCTCACCGCGGGCGACGGCCACCAGGAAGGCCAGCGCCTTCTGCCGGCGCAAGGCAGCCCGCATGCCCTCCAGCCGCCCCGACCGCTCCAGCCACTGGCGCACCTGCAGCGGGTCCTGGCGCAGGTCGCGGGCAACGTTCTCTACTTCGTGATCGATCTCCTCCTGCGCGGGATCCAGTCCTTCCGCCCGCGCCACTTCGTCCAACACCAGCCGCGTCCGCAGCCGCTTCTCGGCCACCGGGCGCAGGTCCTCGCGCAGGCGCGCCTCCGTCATCTCCTGCACCTGGAGGTACCGCTCCAGGGTCAGGCCGCGGCGCGCCAGCGATTCGGTCAGGTCCTCCACCAGGTGGTCCACCTCGTGATCCACCAGGCGCGCCGGCAGCTCCACCCGGGCGCGGGCGAGCAGCGCATCCAGCGTCCGCTGCTCGTCCTCCCGCCGCGCCCGCTCCCGGGCCTCCGCCTCCAGGCGCTCCCGCAGGCGCGCCCGCAGCTGCTCCATCGTCTCCACCCCGGCCGCCAGGCGCGCGAAGTCGTCGGTCGGCTCCGGCAGCCGGCGGCGCCGGACGTCCACCACCTGGACCGTGACCTGCGCTCCGCCCTCCAGGGTCACGCTCCGGCGGTCCCCGGCCCGGACGCCGGTGAGGGCCGATTCCAGCGCGGCCGGGTACACCCCGCTGCCGATCTCCACCAGGTACTCCTTGCCCGGCAGCCAGCGCTCCGCTGCGCCGCTGACCTCCTCCGTACGGATGAGGACGTAGTCTCCCCCCTCGGCGGGGCCGGGGACGCTCTCCAGGCGCGCGTGGCGCGCGCGCAGATCCTCCACCGCCGTGTCCACATCCGCCTCGGTGACCCGGGGATCGGCGGGGTCGATGCGGATCCCCCGGTAGTCGCCCGGGTCCACCTCGGGCACCAGGTCCACGGTGGCCACAAAGCGCAGGGGCCGGCCCTCCGCCACCTCGTCCACCTGGATCTCGGGCTGAGCCAGCGGCCGCAGCCCCGACTGGCGCACCGCCTCGGCGTAGGCGTCGGGCACCAGGAGCTTCACCGCCTCGTCGGAGATGGCCTCCCACCCCACGTGGCGCACCAGCAGCGACCGGGGAGCCCGTCCCCGACGAAACCCGGGGATCTCGACCCGCTGGTTCACCCGCTGCAGCGCCCGCTCGACGCCCCGGGACACCACCTCGGGCGGGATCTCCACCTCCAGGACCGCCCGCGCCGGCGCCTCCCTGCGGACCTCGACCTTCATCGTCGTCCATCCCTTCCCACCCCGCCGCCCGGGCAGGGAGACCTGGTGCGGGCGGAGGGAGTTGAACCCCCACGGGGTGACCCCCGCAGGATCCTAAGTCCTGCGCGTCTGCCGGGTTCCGCCACGCCCGCACGCGGCAAGGGAAGAGGGAAAAGGGAAAAAGGAAAAAAGGGGATGCACCCCGCGTAACCCGCCGTGCCTTCCCGCGCGCCTTCCCTTTTCCCTCTTCCCTTTTCCTCGCACGTGGGGGGCCGGGGGGGACTCGAACCCTCAACCCGCGGATTAAGAGTCCGCTGCTCTACCAGTTGAGCTACCGGCCCACCGGTCCGGTAGACATTATACACAAACAGGGAAGAGGGAAGAAGGAAGAGGGAAGAAGGAAGAAGGAAGAGGGACGAGGGATGGCGATTCCATCTTCCCGATCTCCTCAATCTCCTGGATCTGCCCGATCCGACCGGAGCATAGAAGATCGGGTGGGTCGGGCAGACCGCGCAGGTCGAGCAGATCCTAAACCCGCCCCAGCAGCTGGGCGAGGTCCTTCTCGTGGGGCGACGCGCTGACGGCGTCCCCGTAGGCGACCTTCTTCTGCTCCACCAGCGCCCGCAGGGCCTGGTTGAGGGTCTGCATGCCGTCGCGGGCGCCGGACATGATGGCCGAGGGGATCTGGTGGGTCTTGCCCTCCCGGATGAGGTTGCGGATCGCCCCGGTGGCCACCATCACCTCCACGGCCGCCACCCGTCCGGCTCCGGACGCCAGCGGCACCAGCGCCTGGGAGACCACCCCCTCCAGGGCCACCGACAGCTGGGTGCGGATCTGCGCCTGCTGGTGGGGCGGGAAGACGTCGATGATCCGGTCCACGGTCTGGGCGGCGCTCTGGGTGTGGAGGGTGGCCAGGACCAGGTGCCCGGTCTCGGCGGCGGTGACGGCCGTGGAAATGGTCTCCAGGTCCCGCATCTCGCCGATGAGGATCACGTCGGGGTCCTGGCGCAGGACGTGGCGGAGGGCGTTGGCGAAGGAGTGGGTGTCCATGCCCACCTCCCGCTGGTTGATGACGCTGCGGATGTCCTTGTGGAGGTACTCGATGGGGTCTTCGATGGTGACGATGTGGACGGCCCGGGTCTGGTTGATGTGGTGGATCATGGCCGCCAGGGTGGTGGACTTGCCGCTGCCGGTGGGTCCGGTCACCAGGACCAGCCCCCGGGGCAGGCCGGCCAGCCGGCGGACCACCTCCGGCAGCCCCAGGTCCTCCAGGGTGGGCACGCCCGTGGGGATGGCCCGGACGGCCGCGCCGATGGATCCCCGCTGTTGATACACGTTCACCCGGAACCGGGACACCCCGGGCAGGCTGTAGGCGAAGTCCAGCTCCAGGTGCTTGCGGAAGTGCGCCTTCTGCTCGTCGGTCATCATGGCCTCGACGAGGGCCCGGGCGGAGGCGGCGTCCAGAACCGGCAGGTCGGTCAGGGGCAGAAGGCGGCCGTTCACCCTGAGGATGGGGTGGTTGCCCACCTTGATGTGCAGGTCCGAGGCCTGGCGCTCGCGGGCCACGGCCAGCAGGTCGCGAATCTCCACGCCGCTCCCTCCGCATCCGGACGCGCCCGCGTCCGGACCCGCCTGTGTCCTGCCCGCCCCCGCCTCCCCTCCAGACCGCCCCCGACAGGGAACAGCCTCCGCCGGGCGGAACATCGTCACAGCCCGCCCGGGCTGACAGGGACGGGGCAGGTCGCGGTCGCCCCCCGGGCGGCTCGCGGATGCGGGGAGGGCGACGTGCAGGCTCTGCGGGATCGGATTCTCCGGGACGGACGCAATCTGGGGCGGGGCATCCTCAAGGTCGACAGCTTCCTCAACCACCAGGTCGACCCCGTGCTGATCGACGCCTGCGGACGCGAGCTGGCGGCGCGCTTTTCCGGCGTGGGCGTCACCAAGGTGCTCACCGCGGAGATCTCGGGGATTGCGCCGGCGGTGACCACGGCCCTGCACCTGCGGGTGCCTCTGGTGTACGCTCGGCGCAGCCGGCCGGTGACGATGCCGGACCAGGTGCTGCTGACCGTGGCGCCGTCCCACACCCGGGGTCAGACGGTGGAGCTCATCGTCTCCCCCGAATACCTGGGGCCGGAGGACCGGGTCCTGATCGTGGACGACTTCCTGGCCACGGGGCAGACCATCCTGGGCCTGGCCCGCCTGGCTCAGGCCGCCGGGGCCGTGGTGGTGGGCGTGGGGGCCGTCATCGAGAAGTCCTTTGAGGGCGGGCGCGCCGCCCTCAGCCGCCTGGGCGTCCCGGTGGAGTCCCTGGCGGTGGTCACCGACATGAGCGACGGGCGCGTGGTGCTGGCCTGAGCTGGAGGGACCTGTTCACCCGCCTGACCGCGCTGCCGCACCGGGGCACCGCCACACCGTGGGAGCACCGGGCGGCGGAGATCCTGCGGGCCTACCTGGCCGAGCGCGGGTATGCGGCCGAGGTCCGGCAGTTTCGCGCTCCCCAGACCTACGGGTGGGAGCTGCTGTTCATCAGCGCGCTGCTGGGGCTGGGGGGTCTGCAGCCCCTGCCCTGGCTGGCCCTGCTGGGAACGTTCTGGTTCTGGGCGTACTTCGACGGGTGGGGCACCCCCTGGGATTCCCTATTCGCGCCCCACATCTCCCACAACGTGGTGGCCCGGGCGGGACGGGGCGAGCGGCGGATCGTGCTCCTGGCCCACTACGACTCGGCCAAGACGTTCTTTCTGTACCACCCGCGGCGCGTGCGCGGGTTCCGCCGCACCTTCCTGATCCACGCCGTGCTGGCCACCAGCCTGCCACTTCTGGTGGTCTGGATTCCGATCCTGGCCCGGGCGGCGGGCGTGTTTTTCCTGATGCAGGCGGCCCTGCTGCTGCACCGGGAGCGCACGGCCCCCTACGTCAACGGGGCCAACGACAACGCCACCGGCGTGGCGGTGGCCGTGCAGCTGTTCCTGGAGGAGGCGCCCCGCCTGCCTCCGGGGGTGGAGCTGTGGGTGGTCCTGACGGGGGCGGAGGAAGTGGGAGCGCGGGGCGCGCGGGCGCTGCTGGCCGACCTTCCCCCGCCTGCGCAGACGCTCGTCCTCAACATTGACAACGTGGGACAGGGCCAGCTGTACTACGCGGAGGCGGAGGGGATGCTGCGGCTGTACCGCTACGCCGGGCCGCTGGTCCCGGCGGCGCGGGGCCTGGAGGGCGCCGCTCCGCTGCGATACCGGCTGGCCTACTTCGACACCCTCCCTCTCACGCGCGCCGGCTATCCCTGCCTCACCCTGATCCGCCTGGAGGGGGGCGTTCCGCCTCACTGGCACTGGCCGACGGACACGCCCGACAACGTGGACGTCCGGGCGGTGGACGACACCCTGGCCTACGCCCGGGCCCTGCTGCGGTCTGTCCTCTCCCCACCCTCCAGCCCCTGACGGCCGCCACCGCGGCGGAACCTCCCGGCTCGGGGCCGGGTCGGATCTGCGAGGCGGCGGGCGGAAACGACGGAGGGCTGGCGCGCCCGGAGGGAGTCGAACCCCCAGCCTACAGGTTCGAAGCCTGCCGCTCTGTCCGTTGAGCTACGGGCGCACCGGTCTGATTATAGCACCCGGGCCGGAGCCCACCGACCACCGCTCGGGATCCGGCACGACGGATCCGGGATCTCAGAACCCGGATCCCGCATCTCGGAATCGGTCAGGCCGCGGGGTACCCGATCAGCGCCAGGGTGGTGCGGATCTTCTCCTCGCTGACCTGGGCCGGATCGAACTGCAGCCTGACCTCCTTGGTGGTCTCGCTCGCCTCGACCGCCAGCACCCCCGGCACCTTTCCCAGCGCCTGGGTGACGGTCTTCACGCACCCCCCGCAGTGGATGCGGGGCACCTTCAACGTCACCACCTGCATCTGCCTGTCCCTCCTTTCATCCGTGCTGCGCCGTCCGGGCGAGCTGCCCGGCTACCGTCTGGGCCGGCGGGGAGCCGGCCGGTATCTCACCGTCACCCGCCCGCAGTCGCAGGCTGTTGGTGACCACCGACACCGAACTGAAGGCCATGGCCAGCGCGGCCAGCATGGGGTTGAGCAGGATGCCGAACGCCGGGTACAGCGCCCCCGCGGCCACCGGGATCAGGATCACGTTGTACGCGAAGGCCCAGAACAGGTTCTGCCGGATCGTGCGCACCGTCCGCCGGCTGATGCGGATGGCGGTGAGAATTCCCCGCAGGTCATCCCCCACCAGGACGATGTCGGCCGACTCCATGGCCACGTCGGTCCCCGCGTCGATGGCCACGCCCAGATCCGCCTGCACCAGGGCCGGAGCATCGTTGATCCCGTCGCCCACCATGGCCACCACCCGCCCGGCGGCCTGCAGGCGCCGGATTTCCTCCACCTTGTGCTGGGGCAGGACCTCGGCCAGGACCCGGGAGATCCCCACCTGGGCGCCGATGGCCTGGGCCGTGACCCGGTTGTCTCCGGTCAGCATGACGACGTCCAGGCCCATCTGCCGCAGCGCATGGACCACCTCCCGGGCGTAGGGCTTGAGCGTGTCAGCCACCGCCACCACCCCGGCCACCGTCCCGTCCACCGCCACGTAGAGGGGAGTCTTGCCCTCTCCGGCCAGCGCCCGCCCGACGTCTGCCGCCCCGTCCGACGGCACGCCGCGCTGCTCCAGCAGGCGGGGAGTTCCCACCAGGACCTGTCGCCCGTCTGCCACGGCCTCGATCCCCAGGCCCGGCAGCGCGGAAAACCGCTCCGGCCGGGGAGGCTGCAACCCCTCGTCGGCCGCGCGCCGGACCACGGCCTGCCCCAGGGGGTGCTCCGAGCCCCACTCGGCGGCCGCGGCCAGACCCAGCACCTCGGCGGCCGAGAACCCGTTGAGGGGCACCACGTCGGTGACCGCGGGCCGTCCCCGGGTGAGCGTGCCCGTCTTGTCCAGGACCACGGTGTCCACCCGGTGAGCGATCTCCAGGGCCTCGCCGCTCTTGATCAGGACTCCCCTCTCGGCCGCCCGGCCGGTCCCCACCATGATGGCCGTGGGGGTGGCCAGACCCAGGGCGCACGGGCAGGCGATGATGAGGACCGACACAAACGCCACCAGGGCGTGGGTGAGAGCCGGCGGCGGGCCGAACGCCAGCCAGATCCCGAAAGTCCCCACGGCCACCGCGATGACGGCGGGGACGAAGCGGGCGCTGACCCGGTCCGCCAGCCGCTGGATGGGCGCCTTGCTCGCCTGCGCGTCCTGGACCAGCCGGATGATCTGGGCCAGCACCGTGTCCTTGCCCACCTGGGTGGCCCGGAAGGTGAACGCGCCGGTGGTGTTGATGGTGGCGCCGATGACCCGGTCTCCCGGCCCCCGCTCCACGGGCAGCGACTCTCCCGTGATCATGGACTCGTCCAGCGCCGAGCGACCTTCCAGGATCACCCCGTCCACCGGCACCTTCTCCCCGGGCCGCACCACGAGCACGTCGCCCACCTGCACGTCCTCCACGGGGACCTCGACCTCGCGGCCGTCGCGCAGGACGCGGGCCGTGGTGGGCCGCAGGTCCATCAACCGCCGGATGGCCTCCGAGGTCTGGCCGCGGGCGCGCGCCTCCAGATACCGTCCCAGGAGGATCAGGACGATGATGATGGCGGCGGTTTCGTAGAAGACCTGGGGGACGAGCCCGCGGGCGGTGAAGACCTGGGGCGCCACCGTGGCCACCAGGCTGTACAGGTAGGCCGCGCTGGTCCCCACCGCGATCAGGGTGTTCATGTCCGACGTCCCCCGGCGGGCCAGGATCCAGGCGCCGCGGTAGAACTGCCAGCCGGCCCAGAACTGCACCGGCGTGGCCAGGACCAGCTGGACCCACGGGGACATCAGGACCTCCGGGGCCGGCACGGGCAGCCCCATGTGGGCCAGGCTGCCCCACAGCAGGGGCAGGCTGAGCAGAGCCGCTCCCACCAGCCGCCGGCGCAGGGCCGCCAGCTCCCGGGCCCGCGCCTGCCGCTCGTAGTCCCAGGCCTCCTCCCCCTCCGCCTCCAGGGGCTCGTAGCCCGCCTCCCGGATGGCCCGGCGCAGGTCCGCCACGGGGGTGGTGGCCACCATCTCCACGGTGGCCCGCTCCAGGGCGAGGTTCACCGACGCCGCCACGACCCCGTCCACCGATCGCAGCGCCCGCTCCACCTTCTCCACGCAGGAGGCGCAGGACATGCCCCGCACCGGAATCTGCACCCGGCGCAGGGGAACGTCGTATCCGGCGGAGCGCACGGCGCGCACCAGGCGGGTGAGATCCGTGCGGTGCGGGTCGTAGGCCACCCGGGCCCGGGCGGTGGCCAGGTTGACGGCCACCTCCACCGCGCCGCCGGCGGCGCGCAGCGCGTCCTCCACCTTCAGGACGCAGCTGGCGCAGCTCATCCCCTCCACGGGAAGGTCGATCTCCCTGATGTCCGTCGCCGTCACCATGGGATCCGCTCCTCCCGGCGCTGCTACAGCCGCCCGGAGGTCTCAAAGACCTCCAGCAGTTCGCGGATGGTCCGCTCCCGCTCCGCCCGGTCGGCCGACCGGATGGCCGTGCTGGCGCACGTCTTCAGGTGGTCTTCCAGCAGCAGCGCGTTGACCTTCTCCAGCGCCCGCTGGATGGCCAGCGTCTGCTTGATGATGTCGATGCAGTAGGCGCCTTCCTCCACCATGCGGGTCACGCCCCGCACGTGGCCCTCGATGCTGCGCAGCCGCGCGGCCACCCGGGTACGGACGTCCTCGCTGCCGTGGCGGAGGTGCTGGCCCGACAGTGCCATCTCGCCGACCTCCCCTCCCCCCTGGGGGGGGTTCTCCTCCCAGTGTACCCCGGGGGGCGGGCGGACGCAAATGCTCCGGGAGGGGAGGCGGCCCGGGCGCGGGGATTCAGGGCCCGGGAGAGACGGCCACCACCTGGATCTGCCGGGCGGCGATCGTCCCGTCGGCGTTGGCCAGTCCCAGAACGACCACCTCGTCCCGGGGCTGCAGCAGGTGGAACGCCTGCCGCGGGCCCACTAGGCGGGTGGTGGCCACCACCAGGATGACGCGCGTGGTTCCCTGGCTATCGACGATCACGATGAGGGCAGGCCCCCGGGCCACCACCACGCCCCGCACGACCACCACGCCCGACCCGGGGGTCACGCCGGCGCGCTCCCGCACCTCCATCTCCAGGGCGAGCAGGCGACCGTCGTCCAGGCGGAAGCCGTCCACGCGCACCCGGTCTCCGGGGCGCAGGGCATCCAGCACCGCCAGGGGATGCCCCCCCTCGTCCACCCGGGTTCCCCGCTGCACCCATACGGTCAGGATCGGGTCCCCCCGCTCCCGGATGTGGGACGGCCGCACCACCCGCAGGGCAAACGTGGACGTCAGGGGGCGGACGGACACCACCACGCCGTCCACGGCCATGCGTCCGTACAGCCCGACACCGTCGCGGTGGTCCGCCCACGCGCCGGTCAGAGGGACCAGGACCACCGCCGCCAGAACCGCAGCCACCCGATGCATCCGCATGAGGCCACCTCCAGTCCGATGACACCGACGGATCGGAGGGGCAAAAAGTTCCCGGACCGGACGCGGGGAGGCCTAACGCCGGGCGGCTGCCGCCGAGTGACCTGACGCCAGGTCTCTCGGCCGACGCAGCCGCCCGATCCCGTCTCGGGGTCCGGCGCCTTGCACCGGGCCGCGGGTTCGATGGCTTCGCAGGCGGCCCGGTGTGCCGGCCTTCCGTCGAGACGGGAATTCACCCTAGCACGCCCCGCCGGGGCTGTCAAGGTCGAGGGCGGGGAAGGTCCGGGGCCGCCGGAACGGATTCCCCGCCGGCTTCCCTCTTCCGGGCGGTCAGGGGCGCCGTGGGCGGGGAGCACCGCACCGTCCCCTCCCCCACGTGCCCGGGACCCGTCTTTGAGGCACGCGCCACCCGAAAAGCCGTCTACCTTCCCGGAGGCCGCGGGCATGGGATGCGATGTGCTGCCGATGCCCCGGAGACCGGGCGCGGGTGCCCTGGCCGCGGCGCTGGCCTGGCTGGGGATCCTCTCGGTGGGACGCGCCGCGCCCGCGCAGGAGGACCGCTGGCGCGCGCTCCTCGCGCGGGTTGCCGTGCGGGTGGATGTGGAACTCGCCGAGATGCGCGGGGTGTGCACCGGGTGGGTGGGGTGGAGCGAACCGTCCCGCAGCGCGGTCTACACCGCCGCCCACTGCTTCCGCCCCGACGCCCGCTACCGCCTGCACGTCTCCACGGGCCAGGCCGTCTACGCCACGGCCATGGCCCGCTGGGAGGACCTGGACGTGATGGCACTGTGGGTTCCCCGGGGCCAGCTCCCCGCCCTGCGGGCGTGGAAACCGCTGCCCTCCGGGGCGTTCAGGGTCCTGTACCTGCTGCGCGACCGCGACGCGGACGTGCGGGTCGCGGACGCCGGCATCCCGCGGGTGCTGTGGGAGATCCGCTTCCACAACCACCCCTCGGCCGTCGCCCTCCCCCTGTTCAGCGCCCCGGGCACCAGCGGGTCGCCGGTGGTGGACGCGGCCGACGGGCTGCTGATCGGCATGGTGGTCGGGTTTCTGGCGGACCGGCAGGACATCGCCGCGGTGGTCCCCGCGCAGCAGATTCACGCCGCCCTGCTGGCGGGCCGCTAGCCGCGCGGGGTCAGGGAGCCGCCGGAACGGCGTAGCGGAATCCCAGGGGACCCCGGTAGGGAGGCAGGACGATGGTGGGCCGGGTCTCCACCTCCACGGTCAGCCCCACCGCCCGCAGGCCGTCCACGAACCCGCCCCGGAGGTTCAGGGCCGCCAGCATCGCTTCCGGGTCGCCGATGGCGAGAATGTCGTAGGGCGGACGCAGGCGTAACACCCCGGCGCTGAGCCCCCCGGCATCCTGGCGGAACCCGGTGGTGGCCAGGATCCGGCGGCCGTTGATCGCCACGGCCTCGGCGCCGGCCGCCCACAGTTCATTCACCAGGCCGCTGAGGTCGGCCGCCTCCACCGCGACGGGAATCACGCCGCCCCGGGCGCGGGAGTCGTCCACCCGCACGCGCACGCCCGGGCCCTCCACCGCCACCAGGCCCAGGACCATCTCATAGGCCCGGATCTCCCGGGCGAGGGTGTCCGCCGACAGGCGCCCCTCGACCGCCGCCGCCTCGTACTCGGCCAGCGTGCGCCGCAGGGTATCCACTTCGGCCTGCAGGGCCGCCAGCGCCTCTTCCTGCTGGCGGACCAGGACCGCCAGCTCCTGGACCCGGACCGTGGGCAGTTCCACCGCCCGGCGCATCTCCAGCCCGGCCCGCAGTTGCAGGACGGCGCCAAAGCCCACCGCCCCCAGGAATCCCGCGAGAAACCACTGCCAGCGCCGGACCGGCCACCGAAGCCTCATGCTGCCCCCAGTATAGGCGCCGGGCGGGCCCGCCGGCCAGCGCGGGTGCCCCCTTGATTTACGGGCCCGCCCCCCACCAATATTAAGGTTGGTTAGCAGTTACCCGCCGAGAGTGCTAACGGAAGAAGGGGGGATGTCACGATGCCAGCCAAGGTGCTGCTGTACGACGAAGACGCCCGGCGGGCCCTGGAGCGCGGCGTGGAGAAAGTCGCCAGCGCCGTGCGGGTCACCCTGGGGCCCAAAGGGCGGAACGTGGTCCTGGAGAAGAAGTGGGGCTCGCCCACCATCACCAAGGACGGCGTCACCGTCGCCAAGGAGATCGAACTGGAGGACCCCTACGAGAACATGGGGGCGCAGCTGGTGAAGGAGGTCGCCAGCAAGACCAACGACGCCGCCGGTGACGGGACCACCACCGCCACCGTCCTGGCCTGGGCCATGGTCCGCGAAGGCCTGAAGAACGTGGCGGCCGGCGCCAACCCCATGCTGGTCAAGCGCGGCATCGACCGGGCCGTCGAGGCGGTGGTGGAGGAACTGAAGAAGATCTCCATCCCCGTGGAGGGCAAGCAGGACATCGCCCACGTGGCCGGCATTGCGGCCAACGATCCCGAGGTGGGCGAGATCATCGCCGACGCCATGGAGAAGGTCGGCAAGGATGGGGTCATCACCATCGAGGAGGGGAAGGGCATCGAAACCACGGTCGAGGTGGTGGAGGGCATGCAGTTCGACCGTGGCTACATCAGCCCGTACTTCATCACCGACCCGGACAAGATGGAGTGCGTGCTGGAGGAGCCCTACATCCTCATCACCGAGAAGAAGATCAGCGCCGCCCGGGATATCGTGCCGATCATGGAGAAGGTCATCCGGTTCGGCAAGCCCCTGGTGGTGATCGCGGAGGACGTGGAGGGCGAGGCGCTGGCCACGCTGGTGGTGAACAAGCTGCGGGGCGTGCTCCAGAGCGTCGCCGTGAAGGCCCCCGGCTACGGCGACCGGCGCAAGGCCATGCTGCAGGACATCGCCATCCTCACCGGCGGCCGCGTGATCTCCGATGACATCGGGATCAAGCTGGAGTCGGTGGAGGTGGAGATGCTGGGCCGCGCCGAGAAGGTGAAGGTGGACAAGGACGACACCACCATCATCGGCGGCAAGGGAGACCGCAAGAACATCCAGGCCCGCATCGCCCAGATCAAGAAGGAGATCGAGGAGACCACCTCCGACTACGACCGGGAGAAGCTGCAGGAGCGGCTGGCCAAGCTCAGCGGCGGCGTGGCGGAGATCAAGGTCGGGGCCGCCACCGAGACGGAGATGAAGGAGAAGAAGCACCGCTTCGAGGACGCCCTCAACGCCACCAAGGCCGCCGTGGAGGAGGGCATCGTCCCCGGGGGCGGCACCGCCTACATCCGCGCCCTGGCGGCCCTGGATCGGGTGGAGGCCGAAGGCGACGAGGCCATCGGGGTGAACATCGTGCGCCGGTCCCTGGAAGAGCCCGCCCGCCAGCTGGCCGCCAACGCCGGGGTGGAGGGCAGCCTGATCGTCGAGCGCCTGAAGCGGGAGACCGGCCGGATCGGCTACGATGTGGCCCGCGGGGAGTTCGTGGACATGGTCAAGGCCGGCATCGTGGACCCCACCAAAGTCACCCGGCTGGCCCTGCAGAACGCCGCATCGGTGGCCGGGCTGCTGCTGACCACCGAGGCCCTGGTGGTGGAGAAGCGGGAGAAGAAGAAGGCGGCCGCTCCCACCCCCGGCGGCGGCATGCCGGAGGAGGAGTTCTAGGCCGCGGGAACGCGACCCGGACGCGACCGGGGGCCGCTGCCCGGGCGGCCCCCGGTCGTTGTGGGGGCCTCGCCCGCCGGCTGTGCCGTCGTC
>JAVHLZ010000008.1:90301-93276 GCA_031081675.1 Armatimonadota bacterium | reverse complement strand
CTCCGGTGTGGCAGCTGATATGGCGTGATGAGGCAGCAAGACCCGTTGCTCAAGGGTCCCGGCTGCAGCGGGCACCGGCGTCGCCGGGTGCTGCACCACGTCTCGCAGCCTCTTCGTGGATGCCCGAACCGACGGGCCTGTCATCACCCCTCCACCGTGGCCCGCACGTAGCGCTGGCCGGGCAGCGCCCGCGCCATCCCCGCCAGCTCCAGCGCCACCAGGGCCCGGCTGACCTCGGCCACCGGCAGAGAGCTGCGCAGGACCAGAATGTCCAGGCTCTGCGGCTCCAGGGTCAGGACCGCGTAGACCGCCGCCTCGGCCCCCGCCAGGGCCACGGCCGGCGGCGCCGGGGGCGGGCGCACCGGCAGGCGCAGCTCGTCGAGGATATCCTCCACACCCCTGACCAGTTTGGCCCCCTGCTGCACCAGCCGGTGGGGCAGAGCGCTCGTCGCGGACGTGACCGGCCCCGGGACCGCGAACACCTCCCGCCCCTGCTCCAGGGCGCAGTCGGCGGTGATCAGGGCCCCGCTGTCTTCTCGACCTTCCACAATCACCACGCCCAGGGACAGCCCGCTGATCAGGCGGTTGCGTCGGGGAAAGTGGTGGCGCAGCGGGGGTGTACCGGGTGGATATTCGGACAGGACCGCCCCCGCGTCGATGACCCGGGCCATCAGGGAGGCATGCTCGGGCGGGTAGACGACATCCGGCCCGCACCCCAGCACCGCCACCGTCCGCCCGCCGGCGTCCAGAGCCCCCTCGTGGGCGGCGGCGTCGATGCCGCGGGCCAGACCGCTGACCACCGCCACGCCGCAGCGGGCCAGATCGGCGGCCAGGCGGCGGGCCACGGCCACCCCGTACGCCGTCGCCCGCCGCGCCCCCACCACCGCCACCGCCGCCGCGCCGTCTCCCGGGAGATGCCCGCGGACGTACAGCCGCGCCGGCGGATCGGGAATGGTCCGCAACGCCGCCGGATATCCGGGGTCGTCGGGACTGACGGCGTCCACCGGCCCGGGCAGCCTCCTCACCCCGGCCTGCCCCCGCCCACCAGCCGCAGCGACCGGTCCAGGGCCCGGTACTGGATCGCCTCGGCCAGGTGGGTGACCGCGATGGACTCGGCCTCCTCCAGGTCGGCGATGGTCCGCGCCACCTTCAGGATCCGGTCGTGGGCCCGCGCCGACAGCCCCAGACGGTCCATCGCGCGCTGCAGAAACAGCTTGCCCTCTTCGTCCAGCCGGCAGTGGCGGCGGACCTGGCGGGCGCTCAACGCGCCGTTGGTGCGCGCACCCCCGTAGCGGCGGGCCTGGATCTCACGGGCCGCCAGCACCCGCGCCCGCATCTGTGCCGAGCTCTCCCCGGGTCCGGCGGCGACCAGCTCCGCGGCGGCGACCCGGGGAACCTCCACGTGCAGGTCGATGCGGTCCAGCAGCGGCCCGGACACCCGCGCCAGGTAGCGGGCCACCTGAGCCGGGCTGCACAGGCACTCCCGGGACAGATCGCCCCGGTGGCCGCACGGGCAGGGGTTCATGGCACCCACCAGGGTCAGCCGCGCCGGAAACGTTACCGTGGACTGCACCCGCGCCACGGTCACCACCCCGTCCTCCAGCGGCTGGCGCAGCGCCTCCAGGGCGTCCCGGTGGAATTCGGGCAGCTCGTCCAAGAACAGCACGCCCCGGTGAGCCAGGGTCACCTCTCCCGGCCGTGGCAGCGCCCCGCCGCCGGTCAGCGCCGCGGCGCTGGTGGTGTGGTGCGGGCTGCGGAACGGTCGGCTGCGCACCAGTCCTCCCGGAGGGAGCAGCCCGGCGACGCTGTAGATCCGGGTCACCTCCAGCGCCTCCGGGGCCGACAGCGGCGGCAGGATGGTCGGGAGACGGCGCGCCAGCATCGTCTTGCCGGCCCCCGGCGGACCCACCAGCAGCACGTTGTGGCCGCCGGCGGCGGCGATCTCCAGGGCCCGGCGGACGTGGGCCTGGCCGCGGACGTCACTGAAATCCTCGTCGGCGGGCGGGGGCTCCACCACCTCCGGCAGGCCCCCGCGTACGGGCGTCAGGATCGACGTCCCTTCCAGATGCCTGATCACCTCTGCCAGCGAGCCAGCCGGGTAGACGGTCAGGCCCTCCACCAGAGCGGCCTCGGCAGCGTTGGCGCGGGGGACCATCAGCGCCCGCCCTCCCAGCGCGCGGGCCGCCAGGGCGATGCACAGGATCCCGGCCACCGGCCGCAGCGTGCCGTCCAGAGACAGCTCGCCCAGCAACAGCGTTCCGTCCAGGGCCGCAGGGCGGATCTGCTCCGTGGCCGCCAGGATGGCCACGGCCATGGGCAGGTCAAACGCCGGCCCTTCTTTGCGCACGTCGGCCGGCGCCAGGTTGACGGTGATCTTGCGGGAGGGCAGTTCGTAGTTGGTGTTGCGGATGGCGGCCCGCACGCGCTCTTTGGCCTCCTGCACCGCCGTGTCGGGCAGGCCCACGATGGCAAACGCCGGCAGCCCGCCGCCCACGTCCACCTCGACATCGATGGGGTAGGCGTCCAGCCCCAGCACCGCCGCCGAGCGCACCCGGGCTAGCATGGACCGCCTCCGGCCACTCCAGGCGCATTGTACCGGCCCGCCGGACGCGCCCGCGTAGCCCGCCCCGGGCAGCCGCCGGTGACCGGCCCGGGTGGACGTGCCTAGGTATCATCCACCTCGAAGGCCCCGGCCAGCACCTCGACGCGGACGACCCGCCCCTGAGGCGTCACCAGCACCGAGACGGCATCAAACCGGCACGGCCGGTCCCCCAGTCGGCGGGTGATCAGATAGTACGTGGCCAGGCGCCACAGGCGCCGGCGCTTGGCCGGCGTGATGGCGTCAAAGGGGGCACCGAAGTCGGCGGTAGTACGCGTTTTCACCTCCACGAAGACGATGGTCCCGCCCTGCTCGGCCACCACGTCCAGTTCGCCCATGGGGCAGCGGACGTTGCGGTCGCGGATGCGGTAGCCCC
>JAVHLZ010000008.1:47106-90201 GCA_031081675.1 Armatimonadota bacterium | reverse complement strand
GTCCCTTGCGGGGACAGACCCCAGCGGGGACAGACCCCGATGGGGACAGACCCCGTCAGTACAGGACATTGAGCAGGAAGTACACGAGGATCCCCAGTGACAGGCTCACCGTCCACAGGGTCGCCGCCACCCGCCCCACCCGGGGGTGGCCGGTGGCCCGGACCTCGCCGGCGGGCCGGGTCAGCCCCGTCACCACGTTGTAGACCACCGGCGGGACGGTCAGGATCGACAGGGTCACGTGGACGGTCAGGACCGGCAGGTAGACGTACCGGCGGACCGGCGGCGGCCCCGGGAACGCCTTGACGCCGCCGAGGGCCACCCGGGTCACGTACAGCGCCAGGAATACGGCGATCAGCGTCGTCGCCGCGAGCATCAGCCGCCGGTGGGCCGCCACCCTCCCGGCCCGGATCGCCCGCCAGCCGGCCAGCAGGCAGGTCAGCGCCGCGGCGTTGACCACGGCGATGGCGGTCGGCAGGACAGTCACCACCGCCCGGACGCCGGGCGGAAGATCTGGGGACGGCCGGCGCGTCAACGCAAACCCCAGCAGGCCGTAGGCGGCGGCGCTGAGGGCGGCCGCCAGCACGACCGCCTCCCTCACCCCGACCCTCCATCCGGCCCTGCGGCGTGCGCTCATGGATGTGCCCTCCACACAGTTTTGGTCGGCGGGCGCCGGCGTCCTCTGTGGCTCCCGGCCTCGGAGACTGGTCCCACCGGGCAGACGGGCATGACGTCCGAGGGAGCGTCAAGGTGATCCGGATCGCCCTGGTCCTGGTGATGATGGCGGTGCTGGCGGGTCCGGCGGCCGCCCGCGTCGGAGATCCGCTGGCCACGTTCGCCGCCAGCCCGCTCCTCCAGCAGCTACAGCTGACTCCCTTCGGCCAGATGGCCCTGTCTGGAGAGCTGGCCGGCCGCGTGCTGCACCGCTACGTCTCCGACGACGGCGCGCTGACGGTGGACCTGGTGGTGCGCGCCGGCGTGATCGAGCAGCAGATCCTGTACCTTCCCCGGGACGCGCGACGGGGCCACCAGGTGAGCTTCTTCCTGCAGGACGCCCTGGGCTCGGTGGTCGGCGCCCAGCAGGGTCTGCTGGGGTTTCAGGCCGCGGTCAGCCGCGGGGTGGACGCGGTCCAGCGCTTTGGCGGGTACACGATGCGCTTCACGCCCCTGGGCGCAGCGATGCTGCGGGTCGCGGTCAGCCGCTGACCTCAGGCGTCAGCCGGAGATCTCCATCGCCAGCACCTCCTGCCGCTCCCACGCCGAGGAGAACGACCGCCGGTGCACCGGCGACGGGCCCCACCGCCGGATGGCCTCCAGGTGCTCGCGGGTGGGGTACCCCTTGTGGCGGGCGAACCCGTAGGGGGGATAGGCGGCGTCCAGCTCGCGCATCAGGCGGTCCCGGGTCACCTTGGCCACCACCGACGCCGCGGCGATGCAGGCGCAGCGGGCGTCTCCGTCCACCAGGGCCGCCTGGGGAACAGGGAGGTCGGCCGGGTAGCGGCCGTCGAGGAGAACCAGGTGGGGACGCACACTCAGAGCCTCCACGGCGCGGCGGTGCGCGAGCCGGGTCGCCTGGAGGATGTTAAGCGCGTCGATCTCCTCCACCGACGCCTGGGCGGCGGCGACGGCCACCGCTTCGGTCATGATGCGGGCGTACAGGGCGTCCCGCCGGACGGGAGGCAGGCGCTTGGAGTCGTCCAGGTCGGGCCAGCGGGCCTCCGGCGGCAGGACCACCGCGGCCGCCACCACGGGTCCGGCCAGCGGAGCCACCCCCGCTTCGTCCACCCCGGCGATGACGGTGAAGCCCAGGCGCCGGTACTGCCGCTCCACCGCCGCCAGGTCCTCCCAGCGGGCGGCCCGGCGGGCCTCGCGCGCCTGCTGGGCCCGCACGCGGCGGACCAGTTGCCTCACCCCGGCCCGCGGGTCGCGGGCCAGGGCCCGCAGCAGGCGGGGGTCAGCCGTCCCGCCGGCCAGCAGCTGGCGGATCTGCGCCACGGACCAGGTGCGCAGGGTCACGGCGTCCTCCCGGAAGGGACTTCGCGCGCCGGCGGCCGGATTCCCACGCCTGATCCACCCCGGGGGAGCCGTCCCCCGCCCTGCCGGGCCGGATGGTCTCAGCGCACCAGGCCGATCCGTTGGGGAGGCCAGTAGATGAACAGGGCGCGGCCGACGACGTTCTGCTCGGGCACAAAGCCGAAAAACCGGCTGTCCTCGCTGTTGCAGCGGTTGTCGCCCAGCACGAACAGGTATCCCCGAGGCACCGTCTGGGGTCCGTAGTTGGTGGTGCAGGCCCGCCCGGCGTCATCCGCCTCCGGGGCCGACAGCTGGGTTACCGGGGTGTCGTTGATCAGCACCACCCCGTCCCGCAGCTCGACGGTCTCGCCGCCCAGGGCGACCACCCGCTTGACGAAGTCCTTGCCGGGATTGAGGGGGTAGTGGAAGACGATCACGTCGCCCCGGCGAATGGGGCTGAGGCGGTAGGCGAACTTGGCCACCAGGATGCGGTCGCCCACCTGGAGGGTGGGCTCCATGGAGCCCGACGGAATGAAGAACGCCTGCACCACGAAGGTGATGATGAGCAGCGACAGGCCGGCGGCCACGATGCTGGCGTCGAGGGTTTCCAGCAGGGATGCGCGCCAGGCGGGCGGGATCACATACGCCCGGCGCACCAGCAGGCGCGCCACCACCAGCGCGATCGTGAGCAGAAGGATGAGGGTGGGGATGCTCAGGGGCAGGCGATCCAGCAGTCCCAGCGGCATCGGACGTGTCCACCCGGCGCCACACCCGCCGTCGGGGGCGGCGGGACGGCGCCGCCAGAGTCAGCGGCTCTCCTTGACCCGGGCCTCGCGCCCCACTTTCCCCCGCAGGTAGTAGAGCTTGGCCTGACGGACCTTGCCCTTGCGCACCACCTCGATGCGCTCGATGCGAGGGGAGTGCAGGGGAAAGGTGCGCTCCACCCCGACCCCGTGGCTGATGCGGCGCACCGTGAACGTCTCTCGCAGACCACCGCCCTTGCGGGCGATCACCACGCCCTCAAAGACCTGGACCCGCTCCCGGCCGCCCTCCACCACCTTGAAGTGAACCCGCACCGTGTCCCCGGGGGAGAACTCGGGCAGACCCTCCTTCCGCTGAGGGCGTTCCACGACAGCCACCGTGTCCATCCCGCGCACCCTCCCGTGTGAACTCGCGACGGAGCATTATAACACATCGGGCCCGTCGATTTCGATGTCGAACTCTTCCAGCAGCCGCCGGTCTTCCTCGCTGAGGGCCTCCGCCTTCAGCAGGTCGGGCCGCCGGCGCAGGGTGCGCGCCAGCCGCTGGGCGCGGCGCCACCGGCGGATCGCCTCGTGGTCGCCCGACAGGAGGATCTCGGGCACCCGCAGGCCCCGGAACTCGGCGGGCCGGGTGTACTGGGGGTAGTCCAGCAGGCCGTCGGCAAACGAGTCGGTGGCCACCGACGCCGCGTCCCCGACCACGCCCGGAATCAGGCGCGCCACCGCGTCCACGATCACCATGGCCGGCAACTCGCCGCCGGTGAGCACGTAGTCGCCGATGCTGATCTCGTCGGCGCCCAGCCCCTCCCGGACCCGCTCGTCCACGCCCTCGTAGTGGCCGCAGAGGATGATCAGGTGCTCCTTGCGCGCCAGCTCCTGGGCGACGGCGTGGGTGAGCAGGCGGCCCTGGGGCGAGGTGAGGATGATGTGGGGCGTGGTCTCGGGGACGGCCTGGCGAATGGCGTCCACCGCCGCGAAGAACGGCTCGGGCTTCATCACCATCCCCGCGCCGCCTCCGTAGGGCGCATCGTCCACCTGCCGGTGCCGGCCGGTGGCGAACTGGCGGAGGTCCCACACCACCACCTCCAGCAGCCCGCGCTCGCGGGCCCGCCCCAGGATGCTCAGGCTCAGGGGCGCAAACGCCTCGGGAAAGATCGTCACGATGTCGACGCGCATAGGCGCGGGATTCCCCCATCCACCACTTCTACCATCCCGCCTCACTCCAGCAACCCCGGCAGGGGGCGGACCACCACGCGCCCGCCGGGGGGGTCCACCGCCACCACCACCGCCCCGACCGCCGGGATCAGGTACTCGCGGCCGTCGGGGGCGGTGACCACGTAGACGTCGTGGGCTGGCGTGCGCAGGATCCCGGTCACGGTTCCCACCACCGCGCCCGCCTCGGTGACCACCGTCAGGCCCAGGACCTCGAACACGAAGTGCGCGCCGGGCGGCGGGCGCATGGCCTCTTCCCGCCGGACCGCCAGCGCGGCCCCCCGCAGCGCCGCGGCCTGCTCCGGCGTCTCCACCCCCGCCAACCGTACCAGGACGTGATCGCCGTGACGCCGCACCGCCGTCACCCGCACGGGGGTGGCCCGATCGCCCCGCAGGACCACCGCCTCCGCCAGGGTGTCCCACCGCTCGGGGAAGTCGGTGTCGGGCGCCACCCGCACTTCGCCGCGCACCCCGTGCGGGCGGAGAATGCGGCCGATGATCACATACGCCGGGCCCCGGGCCATTCCGGGCCCTATCCGTCCCGGATCTCCACCACGATGCCGTCCTTGACGACGATCTCCGCCCTCCCCAGCTTGGTGAACAGGTTGTCGCCCACGTTCACCTCGACCAGGCTCTCCACCGTCCCCTGGGCGAACTCGGTGTTGAGCTCCAGCTGCTGGGCCTCCCGCAGCCGCATCTGCAGCTCCGCCCGCGCCGCCTCCTGGCGGGCCCGCTCCAGCTCCAGCTGCTGGCGCAGGGCGCGCACCTGGGGGGTGATGGTGCGCTCCAGCTCCGCGCGGCGGATCTGGCTGTCCAGCTGCTGCTCGAGGGCCTCCACCCGCCGGATGGCCTCCTCCAGGTCCTGGATGTAGGTGCGTTTGAATCCTTCGGTGACGATGGCCTTGATGACCACCGGCCGGCTGATGGTGATGCCCATGCACGCCTCCCGTCCGCTGACGCGGGGCGGGCGGTCCCGCCCCGGTCACTGTAGTACTTCCAGCGTCACCCGCTTGCCGCTGCGGATCGCGGCGGCCCGGGCCACCGTCCGCAGGGCGTTGACGATCCGTCCCTGCCGGCCGATCACCTTGCCCACATCCTCGGGCGCCACCCGCAGCTCGAGGATGATGGTCCGCTCGCCCTCCAGCTGCCGGACCTGGACCGCCTCCGGATGGTCCACCAGCGCCCGGACGATGAACTCCACCAGATCGCGGACGCCGGGCTGGGCCACGACCGTCAGGGCTGGGTCCGGGACGCGCCGGCGGCCCGGGCCAGGATCCCGGTCTTCTCCAGCAGCACCCGGGCCGCATCACTGGGCCGGGCGCCCTTGCGCAGCCAGGCCAGGGCTTTCTCGGCGTCGATGTGGATCGTGGACGGCTCGGTGGTCGGGTTGTAGTACCCGATGGCCTCGATGTACCGCCCGTTGCGCGGCGCCCGCGAGTCGGCCACCACCAGCCGGTAGAACGGCTTGTGCTTGGCCCCCATCCGCATCAGGCGAATCTTCACCATGCGCTCCCCTCCTCCGGACTGACGGTGTCTGCGCGATCTGACCCGCTACCCCAACGCGCCGGGACGACCCCGGCGCCCCCGGTCCTCCCTCCCGGCCACCTGGCGCACCAGCCGGCGGACCTCCTCGAACTGCCGGAGCAGGCGGTTCACGTCCTGCACCGTGGTGCCGCTGCCCCGGGCGATGCGCCGCCGCCGGCTGCCGTCGATGATCTCCGGGTGCCGCCGCTCCTGGGGCGTCATGGAGGCGATGATGGCCTCGGCCCGCCGCAGCGCGGCCTCGTCCACCGCCACCCCCGCCGGCGGGCGCAGCCCCGCGGGGAGCAACGCGGCCCAGGACTGCACCGGACCCAGCCGCCGCACCTGGGCGAGCTGGGCGCGGAAGTCATCCAGGGTGAACTCGGCCCGCCGGAGGCGGCGCTCCAGGGCCGCCGCCTGCTGCGCGTCAAGGGCCTCCTGGGCCTTTTCGATCAGGGTGAGGACATCCCCCATGCCCAGGATGCGGGACGCCATCCGGTCGGGATGGAACGGTTCCAGCCCGTCCACCGTCTCGCCCACCCCGGCGAAGAGCACGGGGGCACCGGTGACCTCCACCACCGACAGCACGGCGCCGCCCCGGGCGTCCCCGTCGAGTTTGGTGACCACCAGCCCGTCCACCCCCACCGCCTCCTGGAACCGCTGCGCCACCGCCACCGCCTGCTGCCCCGTCATGGCGTCCACCACCAGCAGCACGTGGTGGGCCCGCACCGCGTCCCGCAACCGCCGCAGCTCCTCCATCAGGGCCTCGTCGGCGTGCGGGCGGCCGGCGGAGTCCACGATCACCACGTCGCAGCCCCGACGGCGGGACTCCTCCACGGCGGCCGCGGCCACGGCCTGGGGGTCGGTGGCACCGGGGACCGCGAAGACGGGCACCCCCGCCTGGCGGGCCACCACCTCCAGCTGCGAGACCGCCGCCGGGCGGCGCAGGTCGGCGGCCACCAGCACCGGCCGCCGCCCCCGCCGGGCCAGGTAGCGACCGAGCTTGGCGGCGGTGGTCGTCTTGCCGCTTCCGTGCAGGCCCGCCAGGATCACGATCGCGGGCGGAGGATCGGCCAGCCGCAACTCCCGGGCGGTGCCGCCCAGCAGGCGCACCAGCTCCTGGTAGACGATCTTCACCACCTGATGGCCGGGGGCCAGGTGCTGGAGGACCTGTTGGCCCACCGCCGCCGCCCGGACCCGCTCGGTGAAGGCGCGGGCCACCTGGTAGTGCACGTCAGCCTCCAGCAGGGCCCGCCGCACCTCCCGCAGCGCCGCGTCCACATCGGCCTCGGTGAGGACGCCGCGGCCGGTCAGGCGGGTGAGGATGAGCTGGAGGCGCGCGTGCAGCCCGTCAAACACCGCCGTCACCCGCGGGGCTGCCCGGCTGGCGCACCGCTTCGTAGACGCGGTAGCCCGCCTCCCGCTCCCGTTCCACGACCGATCCGAAGACGGCCGCCACTTCCCGCGCCAGGGTGCGGGCTCCCTGGGCGGTCCGGGCGACGAAGTAGAACCGTCCTCCCGGCCGCAGGTGCGCCCACGCCTCCCGTACCAGGCGCCGCCAGGTCGCCCGCCCCGCCCGGATGGGCGGGTTGGTCACCACCACGTCGAACTCCCGCCCGGCGACCGGCGCGCACCCGTCGCCCTGGAGCGCCTCCACGTTGTGCAGGCCGTGGCGGCGGGCGTTTTCCCGGGCCAGCTCGACGGCGCGGGCGTTGATGTCCACCAGCACGGCCCGCCCGGCGGGCGCCAGGGCGGCCGCCACCAGGCCCAGCGGCCCGTAGCCGCAGCCCAGGTCCAGCACGTGGTCGGTGGGCTCGATCCGCATCGTCTCGGCCAGCAGGCGCGTTCCCCGGTCCACCCCACCCCGGGCAAACACTCCCCGGTCGGTGACAAACTCCCAGACCCGGCCTCGCAGTCGGGCGCGCACTACCCGGGGAGACGAGCGCACCCGGGGAGACGGTGTGAAGTAGTGGGTGTCCGCCGGCATCTAGGAACGCAGCGCCCGCCGCAGGCCGTCCAGGGCCCGGGTGATGCCCCGCAGCACCGCCTCGTCCACCCGGCCCTGTAGCTGCGCGATGGCGTCCTCCAGGGCGGCCAGGCGCGCGTGCACCTCGGCCTGCCGCCGGGACATCCGGTCGGCGACGGCCACCAGCCCCACCGACGCCTCGAACCGCTCCAGCTCCCGTACCGAGCGGCGCAGGCCGTCAAAGACCGCCTGGCGGGTCACCCGCAGGCGCTCGGCGATCTCGCCCAGGGACAGGTCGTCCAGGTAGTACAGCCGCAGCAGGGTCTGCTGGTGGTCGGTCAGCAGCTCGCCGTACGTGTCCAGCAGCCGGGCCACCCACACGCGCTCGGCCAGCGCTCGCTCCATGCTCCCGCCGACCGTGTAAAGGGGAAAACCTTTACATGGCCTCCGGCATTCTACCGCGGCGGCGCCGGGGTGTCAACCGCGGCCGGCGGGCGGGGGCAGCAGGGCGTCCACATACGCCGCCGGATCGAACGGCCCCAGGTCGGCGAGGCCTTCGCCGACGCCCACCAGCTTGATCGGCAGCCCCAGCTCGGAGGCCACCGCCAGGGCCGCCCCGGCGCGGGGGGAGACGTCCACCTTGGCCAGCACGACGCCGGTCAGGCGCACCGCCTCGTGGAAGGCCCGGGCCTGGGCCAGAGCGTTCTGGCCGGTGGTGGCGTCCAGCACCAGCAGGCGTTCCACCGGTCCGGACGGCAGCGCGCGGTCCACCACCCGGGCGATCTTCGCCAGTTCGGCCATCAATGGGGTACGGGTGTGGAGGCGGCCGGCGGTGTCCGCGATGACCACATCCATGCGCCGGGCCCGGGCAGCCGCCAGCGCGTCGTACACCACCGCCGCGGGATCCCCACCGGGGGCGTGGCGGACCAGGTCGGCGCCCGCGCGCGCGGCCCAGATCTCCAGCTGCTCGATGGCCGCGGCGCGGAAGGTGTCGGCGGCCGCCAGGATGACGCGCCGGCCCTCCTGGCCCAGGCGGGCGGCCAGCTTGCCGGCGGTGGCGGTCTTGCCCGAGCCGTTGACGCCCAGTATCAGGATGGCCGCCGGGGGCGGATCCAGGGCCAGCGGAGCCGGCGGCCCCAGCATGTCCAGAAGGATGGCGCGCAGGACGTCCAGGCGCTGCGCCTCTCCGGCGGCGGGGTGCCGCGCCAGCTCAGCCACGATGCGGGAGGTGGCGGCCACCCCCACATCGGCCTGCAGGAGGGCCGCCTCCAGCTCCTCCAGGAATTCGGTCCCGGGCCGGGCCAGAGCCGGCAGCACCCGCGACAGCAGCGCGTCCCGGGTCCGGGTCAGGCCCGCCCGCAGCCGGTCCGCCCACCCCATCGCCCGCTCCCCCGAACGCGTCAGGCGGGAGCCGCGGCCGCCTCCGGCGCGGGGGCGGGCCGGCGCAGGCGCATGGAGATGACCGTGGACACGCCCGGGGTCTCCATGGTGACGCCGTACAGCACGTCGGCCGCCTCCATGGTCGCCTTGTTGTGGGTGATGATCACCACCTGGGTGCGCTCGGCCAGTTCCCGCAGCAGGAGGGTGAACCGCCGCGTGTTGGCGTCGTCCAGGGACGCCTCCACCTCGTCGAAGATGCAGAACGGGCTGGGGTGGACCCGCAGCATGGCGAAGATCAACGCCAGCGCCACCAGCACCCGCTCGCCGCCCGACAGCGCCGGCAGGCTGCGCAGCGCCTTGCCGGGAAGCTGCACCTCGATCTCCACGCCGGGGTCGGTCCCGGGCTCGCCCTCGACCAGGTGCAGGTGGGCGCGGCCGCCCCCGAACAGGCGGGCGCACAGGCGACCGAACTCGTCGTTGACGTCGCGGAACGTCTGCGCAAACTGCTCGGCCAGGATCCGGTCCACCCGCCCGGCCAGCTGTGCCAGCGCGGCCCGCGCGCGCTCGACGTCTGCCACCTGGGCCTCCAGCCCCTGGACGCGCGCGGCCAGGGCGGCGTGCTCGTCCACCGCCCGCAGGTTGACCGGACCCAGGGCCGCCATCTGCGCCCGCAGATCGTCGATCCGCCGGCGGACCTCGTCCCGGCTCCCCGGCAGGGACATCTCCGCCACGTCCTCCCAGCGGACGCCGAACTCCTCGGCGATCCGCCGCTGGCAGGCGGCCAGCTCGGCGTCCACCTGGGCCTGGCGCACCTCCAGCCGGTGCGCCTGGTCCTCCACGGCGCGCGCCGTCTCCTGAAGCTCCCGCCACCGCGCCTCTGCCGCCGCCATCTGCTCGTGGAGGCGGGCGCGCTCGGCATGAAGATCGGCCAGGTGGCGGCGGGCGGCGTCCTGGGATGCGGCCAGCTCCTCCCGGTCGCGGCGGGCGGTCTGGAGGGAATGGGTGAGCAGGTGCAGCTCGCCGTCCAGGACCGTGATCTCCCCGGCCAGCGCGTCCGCCCGGGCGCGGGCGGCGGCGGCCGTCCGGGACTGCTCGTCGGCCCGGGCCTGCACAGCCTCCAGGGCCCCGGCCGCCTCCGCCAGCGCGACCCGGGTCTCCCCCAGGTCCTCCGCCGCGCGGGCATACGCCTCCTGCACGCGGTCGCAGGCGGCCTGGGCTTCCTCCACGGCCCGCTCGCGCTCCCGGACCGCCTGGTGAATGTCGGCCTCATCCTGACAGGCGCGCAGAGCCTCGGCCTCCAAAGCAACCCGCTCGGCCTCCAGGCGGTCCCGGGCGGCCAGCAGTTCGGCCCGGCGGGCGGCCAGCTGCTCCAGGGCCGACGACGTCACCCCGGCGGCCAGCGCCCGCTCCGCGGCAGCCGCCGTCCACCGATCCAGCTCATCGGCCGCGGCAGTCGCCTGGGCGTCCAGCGCCGCGGCGGCTGCCTGCGCCTCGCGCAGATCGGCCTCGGCGCGGGCCATCTCGATCTGGACGTCCTGCAGGCGCCGGCGCAGGGCGGCGATCTGCTCCCGGCGGGCCAGGGCTGAACTGTCCGGATCCGCCGCCTGGGCGACGACCCCCTCAGACGTCACCAGCACGCCGTCCAGGGTGGCGATCCGCCCCCGGAAGCCGGCCCGGCGCAGCGCGAGGGCATCGCGCACGTCCCGCACCACGGCCGCCTCCCCGAGCAACGCTTCCACCACCGGGCGGGCGCCGTCGGTGACCTCCACCAGGTCCACAGCCCGCCCGACCACCTCGGCTCCGGAGGGCAGCGGGGGGTCCACAGGCGCGGTCAGCAGATCGGCCGGGACCACCGCCACCGCCCCGCCCCGGTCGCGAGCGGCTTCCAAGACGGCGCAGGCCCCCTCCGCCGTGCGGGCGATGATCGCGTACAGCGCCCTGCCCAGGAGGGCCTCCACGGCCGTGCGGTACGGCGCCGGCACCACCAGCGCATCCGCCACCAGACCTTCCAGGGGGCCTCCGGCGCCGTCGGCCAGCAGATCGCGGACGACGCCATCGCCACCCGCCCGCTCGCTCTCCAGATCCTCCAGAAGGGCCAGAGTGCGGGACGCCACCTCGGCCTCGCTGGCCAGCTGCCGGCACCGCGCGGATGCCCGCTCCACCCTCTGCGCCGCGTCCCGGAGCCGTCCGCGCGCGTCCGCCAGGCGCTGCGCGGCCTCCGCCCGCCGCCGCTCGGCATCGTCGCGGTCCGCCCGCGCATCGGCGGCGGCTGCGCGCAGCCGGGCCTCCTCCGCCTCCAGGGCGCATAGGGATTCCTCCACGTCCCGGAGCTGCTCGGCAATGGTGGACAGGCGGGCGTCGACCCGGGCCGTCTCGTGCTGGGTCCGGTGGCGTGCCGCCAGGAGGTCGTGGAGATCCCGGCGGGCGGCGGCCAGCCGCGCCTGTGCATCCAGCAGCTGCTGCCGGGCGCGGGAGCCCGCTTCCTCGGCCTCCCGCAGGTGGTCAAGCAGCTCCTCGCGGCGCCGCGCCAGGCGGGCGGCCGTCTCCCGCAGGGCCTGCGTCTCCCGCTCGGCCTCCCCGCCGTGCGCCAGGACCTGCTCCAGCTCCGCGGCCAACCGGGCCCGCGCGGCGGTGGTCGCCCGCAGCCGTTCGGTCAGCACCTGGATGGCCGACTCCCGCCCGGCCATCTCCTCCACCGCCCGCAGCAGCGCCCGCTGGCCGTCCTCCCAGGCGGCCGCCACCTCCAGGGCGCGGGCGCGCAGGTGGTCCATCTGGGCTCCCACCGAGGTCGCCTCGTCGGCCAGCGCCCGCACCTGGGCCCGGGCGGCCTCCACCTGGGCGGCGATCCGGCGGGCACCGGCGAGAGCCCGCCGGGCTTCGTCCGCCTGGAGCGCCAGATCCAGCCGACGGATCTCCGCCGCGGCGGCCTCGTAGGCGGTGGCGGCTTCCGCCTGCTGGCACAACTGCTCCAGCTGGTCGCGCAGTTCGGCCAGCACGTCGGTGGCCCGCAGCAGGTGCTCGGCGGCCCGGGCCAGCCGACGGTCGGCCTCGTGGCGGCGGCGCTTGTGGCGCGCCAGCCCGGCGGCCTCCTCCAGCAGCTGGCGGCGTTCCTCCGGGCTGGCCGACAGGACACTGTCCACCTGCCCCTGGCCGATCAGGGAGTACGACCGCCCGCCCAGCCCCGTGCCCAGAAACAGCATCTGGATGTCCCGCAGGCGGCAGGGCAGACCGTTGAGGGCGTACTCCCCCTCCCCGCCCCGGATCGCCCGCCGCGTGACCGTCACCTCCGCGTACTCCACCGGGAGACCCCCGGAGGTGTTGTCGAGCGTGAGGGAGACTTCCGCCTGACCCATGGCCCGCCGCCCCTCGCTGCCGGCGAAGATCACATCCTCCATCCTCCCGGACCGCAGGCTGCGGGCATTCGTCTCCCCCAGGACCCAGCGGATGGCGTCGAAGACGTTGCTCTTGCCGCTGCCGTTGGGGCCCACGATGGCGGTGATGCCGGGGGTGAACTCCAGCTCGGTGGGATCGGCGAAAGACTTGAACCCGTGCAGCTCCAGACGCTTCAGATACACCGTGCGTCGCCTCCAGGGTGCCCGGGGGCGGTACGCCCCGGGATGGGACGGATCGTTGGTCCGACGTCAGGTCCGACGAACGGGCAGCACGGACCAGTAGATCTGTTCCAGGCGCGCCGCCAGGACCGGCAGCGCGAACTGTCGGCTGACCTCCTTTCCGCGGGCGGCCAGGGCCGCCCGCCGGGCGGGATCGTCCAGGATCTCCAGCACCCGGCGGGCCAGGGCGTCCGCAGACGCGGGGACCAGATAGCCGGTCTCCCCGTCAGTGACCACGTCGCCCACGCCTCCGGCATCCACCGCCACCACCGGGCAGCCGCACGCCAGAGCCTCCACCAGCACCAGGCCCTGTGTTTCGGTCTGGGACCCGAAGATGAACGCGTCCGCGGCCGCCATGCACTCCAGGGTGCGGCGGTGGGGTTGCCGGCCGGCAAACACCACCCGCCCCGCCACCCCCAGACGCCCGGCGAGGCGGCGCAGGGCCGTCTCCTCCGGCCCGCCGCCGATCACCAGCAGGACCGCGTCGCGCCGGGCGGCCACGCGGCCGAAGGCGCGCAGGACCAGGTCCACGCTCTTTTCCGGCGCCAGCCGGCTGGCGGTCACCAGCAACGGCTGCCCGGCGGGGATGCCGAACGTCGGCCGCACCCACCGGGGGTCCAGCGACGCCAGCAGGTCGGGATCGACGGCCCCCGTGGGCAGGATTTCCACCCGACAGCGGACTCCCTGGGCGCGCAGCCGGGATGCCAGCGCCGCCGACGGCGCGAGGACGCACGCGCAGCGGTTGGCGTACCGGGCCACGTAGCGGCGGACCAGGGGCCGCCACATCCAGCGAGGTCCGGGGACGTAGTGCACGTACTCGTCGTACAGGGTGTGGTGGGTGAAGACCAGCGGAGCCCCCCGGCGCCGGGCCACGCGCGCCGCGGCCCGGCCCATCAGGAACGGGCCGTGGGTGTGGACGACGTCGGGTGCGGCGGCCTCCACCGCCCGCTCGGCCGCAGGCGCCCACCACAGGCCCAGCGCGAAATCCGGCTCCCGGGTGGGGATCGACGGGTAGCGGATCACGTCCGGATCGGCGTCCCGGTACCCCCGGATCCGGGGAGCGGCCACCACCACGCGGTGCCCGCGGGCCCGCAGGGCGGATGCGAAAGCCGCCACCGAGTGGACGACGCCGCTGGTGCGGGGAAGGTAGGATTCGCTGAACATGGCGATCCGCAGGGCCTCGGGGGGGGCCGCCACCGCCGTCACCGCCCGTCCCCCCCACACAGGGCTGACGCGGACACCCCCGCGGGGGACGGGGATGGAGGGAAGCCGGGAGGACACCGGACGTGCCGTGCGCGTGCGTGCTGGGTGGTCATCTCTCGCCCCGGGCGCGTCTTCGCTGCGTTGACGGATCCGACCGGTGGTGCCGTCTGGGCGACGAGCTCCCGATGAGGGTTCGCGCCCTGGGGGCGGATTCCTGTCGGGCCCGCCCCCGCAGGAAGGCGGTCAGGGCGGCCACCTCCTTCAGGATCTCGTCCCGGTGGGTCAGGACGAGGGCCCGGCCTGCCTCGGCCCGATCGCGCAGGGGAGCCGGCAGCCGGGCCGCCTCGTCGGCGTCCAGGACCTGGACCGACTGGCCGTCGGGGCTGAACAGCAGGTCCAGCGCTAAGTCCCTCCACCGGACCTCACCCGGCAGGATCCGGACGTCGGCCGCGATGTTGACATAGTAGCCCAGAGGGCGCCCGTCGGGGGCGATCCAGTGGTAGACGGTGTAGGGCCGGCCTTCCCAGAAGTACCCGTAGGTCAGCGTGCCCCGGGGCAGGCGCAGCGGCCCCACCCGCCGGGGGGCGGTCGACCGGTACAGGACCGCCGCGTAGGTGGGCGAGCGGTCCAGCAGCCGGCAGGCGTACTCGTCCCGCCGGCCGTCGGGCAGGACCTTCACCTCCCGGATGACCGCGGGGCTCACCGGCAGGAACTCATCCCCGGCGGGGCGAATGCGCTGGCAGTTTTCCCCCGAGGCGGCACCATGCAGACCGGGGCCTCCCTCCACCGGGACCTCTGGCGATGGTACGCGTCCCTGCTCATCGCCAACGAACTGGACCTGGTCTATACCTACGTCGGGCTGGCCCGCGGCGCCTTCGTCGAGGCCAACCCCTGGCTGGGCCCGCTTCTGCACACCTGGTGGCCCATCGGCATCAAGGCCGCCGCCCTGCTCCTGCTGGCCGCCGGAGTGGCCCTGGCCTGCCGGTCCGCTCCCGCCCGGCAGGCGCGGGTCGTGCGGGCGCTGCGGCTGGCGGCGGTGGTCTACGCGGGCGTCCTGACCCTCCACCTTCTGTACCTGGGCGTCCACGCGCGCAGCTGACGGGCCCCCGCGAGCGGTCTGGCGCGGCCGGCCCCCCGCACCCGGCGCCGCCGTCCGCCGGGCGCCGCGTTCCGATCCGGGCCGCGCGGGGGCGGAGCTGGGGGAGGGATGACCGATGTGGGACCGGGTGTGGGTGTCGACATTCTACGGCTTGCTCGCCGTGCTGGTCATCATGGACATCCTGGCGTGGCTGGACCGCGATGACCGCACACCGACCCTGACGGCGATCCTCCTGCGCGAGGTCCCCCACTGGGTGCTGCTGGCAGCGGTGACCTGGCTGTGGATCCACGTCGCCAGCCGGATCCTGCTGCGCAGGCCCCTCCTGTGACCGGACGGCGGGAGAGTGGTCGGGGAGGCCGGACTTGAACCGGCGACCTCAGCGTCCCGAACGCTGCGCGCTAGACCAGCTGCGCCACTCCCCGACGGTTTTCATTATAGCGGGAACACAGACCGGGGGGAACGCGCCGGCGCGACGGCCGCGATCCCGCAAGCGGTCGCAGACGTCGGCCGGTCCTCAGCCCTCCGGGCGAGGGTCGTCGTCGGACGGCGGAGGCTCCGGCGCGCGGGAGGCGGCCGCCACCGCCTGCTGCAGCAGGGCGCCCGCGATGTCGCCGATGGTGACCCGCGCCTCGGCCTCCTGCTGGCGCAGGACCTCCTTGACGCGGCGGCGTTCGCGCTCGCGCTCCATCTTCCGCACCGACAGCAGCATCCGGCGCTCCTCGGGGCGGATCTCGGTGATCATGGCCTCGATGGTCTCGCCCACCTTGCACACGTCCTCGATCCTGCCCACGCGCCGCTCCGCCGCCTCGCTCACCGGCAGGAACGCGTCCAGGTCCCGCAGGCGCACGAACGCGCCCGAGGAGACCAGGCGCACCACCTTGCCCCGGACGATGTCGCCGACCCGGAAGTGCTCGCCGACCTTCTGCCACGGATCTTCCAGGATCTGCTTGAGACCCAGGGAGATCCGCCCGGTCTGGGGATCCACCCGCAGCACTGTCAGCCGCAGGCGCTGGTTGCGCCGCACCACCTCGGACGGGTGCTTGATGTAGGTCCAGGACATCTCGCTGATCGGCAGCAGCCCGTCCGCTCCGCCCAGGTCCACGAAGGCGCCGAAGTCGGTGAGGCGCTTCACCACGCCCTCCACCACCATGCCTTCCTGCAGGGTGGCCAGCAGCTCGGCCTTGCGCCGCTGGCGCTCCTCCTCCACCGCCAGGCGGTGGGACAGGACCACCCGGCCCTTGCTCCGGTCGACCTCCAGCACCTTGAGGGGAATGGACTGCCCCACGAACCACTCGAAGCGGCGGCCCTTGGCCTGGGAAAGGTCCACGTGAGAGCCGGGCACGAACCCCCGCAGGCCCAGATCCACCACCAGCCCGCCCTTGACCTTGTCCACCACCATGGCGTGCAGGATCTTGCCGGTCTGGTGAGCCTCCTGGACGCGCCGCCAGGCCAGCTCGAAGTCAGCCCGGCGCTTGGAGAGGATAATGGTGCCCTCCTCCCCCTCCACCCGCATCACCATGACGTCCACCCGGTCGCCCACGGCCAGCGTCCCGCCCGCGGCCCCCTCCCGGGCCAGTTCGGCCGCCGGGATGAGCCCCTCGGACTTGGCGCCCACATCCACGAGCACCCCTTCGGTGTCGACGCGGACCACCGTTCCGGTCACGATCTGGCGCTCGGCCAGCCGGGGAATGCGGTCGTGCAGTTCCACCGGTTCCTCGGTGACTGGCGTGCGCTCACCGCTGAGATCGTCGGTCATCGTCGGTCATCACCTCGGGCGCGCCTCCGCTCGTGCGCTCTCCGGGCGCGCACCCGCCCGGGTCGATCCATCCTGGTCACCGGGGAGACGGCTATCGGTCTTCTCCCCGCCCGACCGACACTCCTGCGCCGGCCAGGGCCCGGCGAACCTCCTCCGGAAGGCGGCGGACCCGACCGGCGGCATCGGTGGCGGCGTGGACGGTGTACCCGTCGGCCAGCAGGGCGCCGTCGTCGCGGCGGCGCACCTCGTAGCCAAAGGTCACGGTCGCCCGCCCCAGATCCCGCACCCGGGTCTGCACCACCACCACGTCGTCGTACCGCGCCGGGCGGTGGTAGCGGCAGTGGGCCTCCACCACCACCAGCCGGGTGCCCGCCTCCTCCACCTCCCGGTACGGCAGCCCCGCCGCCCGGGTGTACTCGGTGCGCCCCGCCTCGAACCACACCAGATAGGCCGTGTGGTGGGCCACACCCATGGCGTCCGTCTCGGCGTAGCGGACGCGCACCTCCGTGGACACCACCGGGGCAGGAGGCGTCTCCATTGTACCCGTCTCCCCACCGGGCCGCCACCGCGGGCGCCCGGCGTCACGTACTGCTTGCGGAAACTCCGCCCAGTCAGATCGTCCAGTGCTCCCGCACCACCGAGCGCACCTGGCGGACCCGCGAGCGGATGGCCGCGTACGGAACCTCGTCCAGCTCCCGCTCCGGCCCGGCCACCCGGGCAGGCTGCCCCGCCAGCGCCTGCACGGTGGCGCGCACACCCTGGCCGAGCGCCTCCAGGTCGTAACCGCCTTCCAGCACGGCCACCACGCCCCCGCGGTCGGGGCGGGCCTGCCGGATCAGGTCCGCCATCATCCAGAACCCCCGGGCGGTGAGCCGCATCCGCCCCAGGGGGTCGCCGACCGCGGCGTCGTAGCCGGCCGAGATCAGGACCAGCGACGGCGCCGCCTCCTGCAGCA
This sequence comes from Armatimonadota bacterium, assembly GCA_031081675.1. NCBI lineage: Bacteria > Bacillati > Armatimonadota > Armatimonadota bacterium. The sequence goes on along the minus strand of JAVHLZ010000008.1, from coordinate 72,727 downwards.
GGGGGATCACCACCTCTTCAAAGACCACCCGGTAACCGCCATCGCCGGTGCCCGGGGGCAGGGGGATGTTGACTGTCCACCCCACGCCGTCACCCTCCCCCGTCTCCTCCACCGCTCCCGTGCCCGGGTACCACTCCTCCTGGTGGAGGGAAATCACCAGGACGCGGGCGTCGCGGTAGAAGATCTCCTGGGTGCCGTTGCCGTGGTGCACATCCCAGTCCACGATCGCCACCCGGGGCAAGCCGGCATCCAGCGCCCGCATGGCCGCCAGGGCCACGTTGTTGAACAGGCAGAACCCCATGCCCCGGTCGGTCAGGGCGTGATGGCCGGGCGGGCGCACCGCCGCGAATGCGGCGCGGGCGCGTCCCTGGAGCACCGCCTCCACGGCCGCCCGGGCGGCCCCGGCCGCCGCCCGGGCGGCCCGGAAGGAGTCGCGGCTCAGCACCGTGTCCGCGTCCAGCGCGCCCCCGCCTTCCTCCGCCAGGGTGCGGACGCGGCGGATGTACCCGCGGCTGTGCACGGAGGCCAGCGCGTCCTCGTCGGCGGGCTCCGTCGTCATGCGCGGCAGGTCCGCAGGCGGCAGGGCCTCCAGGGCCTGCTCGATGGCGTCCAGCCGCTGTGGCCTCTCGGGGTGGCCCGGGCCGGGATCGTGCAGCCGGCAGTCGGGATGGGTCACATACGCGACCTCGGCGCTCATTCTCCCTCCGCAGCCCGCACCGCCCGGCGCAGCCGCGCCAGGGCGGCCTCCACACCCTCCGGACTCTGGAAGATGGCCGACGCCGCCACCAGGACGTCGGCCCCGGCGGAGACAGCCTGCCCCGCCGTCTCGGGGGTGATCCCGCCGTCCACCTGCACCCGCAGGGAGAGGTCGCGGGACCGGACCCACTCGCGCAGCTGGCGGATCTTCGGCAGGACCAGGGGAAGGAACCGCTGCCCGGCATAGCCGGGGTCCACCGTCATCAGCAGCACCATGTCGAGCACCGGCAGCAGGGGTTCCACCGCCCCCACGGGAGTGCCCGGGTTGAGGGCCACCGCCGCCCGCGCTCCCCGCTCCTTGATGTGGGTGATCACCCGGTGCAGGTGCACGGTGGCCTCCTGGTGCACCGTCACCGAGGTGGCCCCGCTGCGGATGCACGCGTCCACGTGGCGCTCGGGCTCGACCACCATCAGGTGCACATCCACCGGCAGGCGGGTGCTGCGCCGGACCGCTTCGATGACCACCGGGCCCACGGTGATCTCGGGCACGAACCGGCCGTCCATGACATCCACGTGGATGGCGTCGGCCCCGCCCCGCTCCGCGGCGGCCACCTGCTCGCCCAACCGGGCAAAATCGGCCGCCAGGATGCTGGCTGCGATCTCCACCCGGGCGGACCTCACGGTCGGATCTCCTGCACCAGGCGCCCCTGCAGGTACACCTGGATGATGGTGTAGCCCCGCGAGCGCACGGTCTCGGCCACCCGGTCGCCTGGCGCGAACGGCTGGCGCAGGAGCTCCCGCACTCCGGTTTCGTCCACCACCACGATCCGCACCTCCTGGGCGGGATCGCCGGCGGGCACCACCACCTGCACCAGGGTCACCTTCTCGTCGGCCGCGCCGGGTTGGGCCTGGGCGGTCACCACCGGCGTCGTGGGGGGCACATCCTCCTGCCCCGGGCGCACCGCCACGGTCACCGCCACCGGGTCCTGGGCGCGCATCCGGGTGCCGGCTGCCGGCGACTGCTCCACCACCGTCCCGGGGTCCACGTCCGCGCGGGTAGCGGTGCGCACCTCGGCCAGGGTGATCCCCATCTCCTGCAACAGGCGGCGGGCCTCGGGCAGGGGGCGGCCGATCAGGGCGGGCATCGTCAGCCGCTGGGGCCCCTTGCTCACCACCAGGTTGATGGCGCGCCCGCGCTCCACCCGGGCCCCGGGCTGCGGGTCCTGGGCGAGGACGAAGCCGCCCGCGACCTGCTCGTCAAACGCCTCCCGCAGCTCGCCGATGCGCAATCGCGCCTGATCGATGAGCAGGCGCGCCTCCTGCAGCGACCGCCCCTCCACATCCGGGACCACCACCACCTCGGCCCCCAAGCTGGTGGTCACCCGCACCACCCGCCCGCGCTTGACCACCTTGCCGGGCGGTTGGTCCTGGGACACCACGGTGTGCGGGGGCGCGGTGGCGCTGTGGACCTGCTCGGCGACCAGCAGCCGCAGGCCGGCCTGCTGGGCCATCTGCTCGGCCACCTCCAGGGGCTGGCCCACGAAATCCGGCACCGTCACTTCGGGCACGGTCAGGTAGCCCGCCAGGGCGCGCCAGCCCAGCCACAGACCGACGGCCAGGACCACCGCCGACGCGCCGACGATCACCGACGCCGGCATCCGGCGGGGCGGCGCGGGCGCGGGTCCTGCGGCCGGCTGCGGAGGGGGGAGGCGCCAGAGGTCCGACTGGCCCAGCAGGTCCGACCGCATCTCGCCCGCGGAACGGTACCGCTCCGCGGGCGCCTTGCGCAGGGCCCGGAGGATGATTCCCTCCACCCGCTCGGGCAGGTCGGGCACCAGCATGCGCGGCGGAGGGGGATCGCGGTGGATGTGGGCCAGGGCCAGGGCGATGGGCGCGTCGTCCTCGAACGGCAGCCGGCCGGTCACCATCTCGTAGAGGACAACCCCCAGGGCGTACAGGTCGGCGGCCTCCCCCACGGCAGCGCCCCGGGCCTGCTCGGGGGACAGGTACTGGACCGAGCCCAGCACCGTCCCGGTGTGGGTGATGGTGGCCGCGCTGAGGGCGCGGGCGATGCCGAAGTCGGTGACCTTCACCCGGCCATCGGCGGTGAGCAGGATGTTCTGGGGCTTGACGTCCCGGTGGACGATGCCGTGGGCGTGGGCGTGGGCGAGGGCGTCGGCGACCTGGGCGGCGATCTGCAGGGCCCGCTCGGGGCTGAGGCGCCCCTCCCGGCGAAGGTACTCTTTGAGGTTGGAGCCCTCCACGTACTCCATGGCGATGTAGTGCACCGGGCCGTCGGCGCCGCTGTCGTAGATCTCGACCATGCACGGGTGGCGCAGCTGGCTGACGGCCCGTGCCTCGCGCTGGAACCGCTCCACGAACTCGGCGTCGCCGCTGAACTGCTCCCGCAGGACCTTCAGCGCCACCACGGCACCGTCGGTGAGCCGGCGGGCGCGGTAGACCGTGGCCATCCCGCCCTCGCTGATGCGGTCGAGGATCTCGTACCGCCCCGCCACCACCCGTCCGCTGGCGATCACCGGGACACCTCCGCCCCCACGGGAGCGGGCGGGACCGGGCGCGTGCGGCGCAGCTGGCCGCACGCCGCCTCGATGTCCACCCCGCGCTCCAGGCGCACCGTCACCGGCACCCCCCGCCGCCGCAGGGTGCGGGCGAACGCCGCCACGCGGGCGCGGGGCGGACGCCGGTAGGGGAGGTCCGGCACCGGGTTCCAGGGGATCAGGTTCACGTGGAACGGCCACCCGCGGGGGCCGGGCGGCCCCTCGGAGCGGCCCACCGGAAACCCCTGGGCGACGTCCTCGCCCGACGCCCGCAGCCCCGCCGCCCGGGAGCGCAGCAGGTCGGCGAGGGTGGCCGCCTGGGCCGGGTGGTCGTTGACGCCCTCCAGCAGCACGTACTCGAAGGTCACCCGGCGGCCCGTGGCCGCCACGTAGTCGCGGCTGGCGTCCAGCAGCTCGGCCACCGGCCACCGGCGGGTGATGGGCACCAGGGACGCCCGCAGATCGTCGGTGGGGGCGTGCAGCGAGACCGCCAGGGTGAGCTGCAGGCGCTCGGCCGCCAGCCGGCGGATCTGGGGCACCAGGCCCACGGTGGACACGGTCATCCGGCGCATCCCGATGCCCACTCCCCACGGCGCGTTGAGCACCCGCACCGCCCGCAGGGTGGCGTCGTAGTTGGCCAGCGGTTCGCCCATGCCCATGAACACCACGTGGGTCGGGCGCTCTCCGGTGAGCCGCTGCACGGCGAGCACCTGGTCGACGATCTCCCCGGCGGTCAGGTTCCGGATCAGCCCGGCCAGGCCGGTGGCGCAGAAGGTGCACCCCATGCCGCACCCCACCTGGGTGGACACGCACACGCTGCGGCGGCCGTCCCGGTACCGCATGAACACCGTCTCCACCGCGGCGCCGTCGGGCAGAGCCAGCAGGTACTTGAGGGTGTCGCCTCCGTCGGCGGACACCACGCTCACCGGGTGCAGGACCACCAGGCGGCACTGCCCGGCCAGACGGGCCCGCAGGGCCGCGGGCAGGTCCGTCATCTCCGCCCACGACGTGGCGGACCGACGGTAGATCCACCGGGCCAGCTGGGCCGCCCGGTAGGGCGGCTCCCCCCACCGCTCCAGGAGCGCCTGGATCTCCGGCAGGGTCAGTCCGGTCAGGTCCACGGGGCCGGCGGTGGTCATGGCGCCGGACGGGGGCTTCCCAGGCGGCGCATCCGGGCGATGTAGAATCCGTCGGTGCCGTGCCGGTGCGGCCACAGGGTGAGCGACCCCGGCGGGTCGCCGCCGGACGGCAGCCCGGGCGGGACGGGCAGGTCCGGATCCGGCACGAAGTCGGGGTGCGCCCGCAGGAACTGGGCCACCACGTCCGGTCCCTCCTCAGGCTCGGTGGTGCACACGCTGTAGAGTAGCACACCGCCGGGGCGCACGGCACCGCAGGCTCCCCGCAGCATCTCCAGCTGCCGGGCGGCGTGGGCGGGGAGGTCGGCGGGCCGCACGCGCCACTTGATCTCCGGCCGCCGCCGCACGACTCCCAGCCCGGAGCACGGAGCGTCCAGCAGGACCCGATCGGCCGCCTCTGGCCAGCGGGCTCCCAGGGCGCGGGCATCGGCCACCACCACCTCGATGCTGCGCAGCCCCCGCCCCTGCGCCCGCCGCCGCACCAGGTCCAGCCGGCCGGGATGCACGTCGCACGCGATGATCCGGCCGCGATCACCCTGCCGCTCGGCGATGTGGGTGGTCTTGCCGCCCGGCGCCGCGCAGGCGTCGATGATGGTCTCGCCGGGCTGCGGGTCCAGCAGGTGCGTCACCAGCATCGCTCCCAGATCCTGGACCATGAGGATGCCCTCCTCCACCAGCCGGCGTCGGGGCCCGGCGGGGCCGTCGAGGATCAGGCCCTCGGCCAGGACCGTGGGCTGAACGCGGACGCCGGTGGAGGCCAGCTGGGCGGCGACCTCGTCAGGGGTGCGGGCCAGGACGTTCACCCGCACCGCCAGCGGAGGCGGAGTGTTGTTGGCCCGACACAGCTGCGCGGTCTCCTCGGGGCCCAGGCGCTGTACCCACCGCTCCACCAGCCACCGTGGGTGGGAGTACTCGAGGGCCAGGCGCCCGATGGGATCCTCGGGCAGGGGACGCTCCCCCCGGGCCGCCACCCGCCGCAGGACGGCGTTGACCAGGGCGGCCACGCCGGCGTGCCCGTGGGCGCGGGCCAGGGTCACCGCGTCGGACACGACGGCGTGGGCGGGGACGCGGTCCAAGAACAGCAGCTGGTAGACCGAGGCGCGGAGGATCGCCCGGATCGGCGGCGGCAGCTCGGCCAGCGGGTAGCGGACGACCGCGGCCAGCGTCCAGTCCACCCGCGCCTGCCAGCGCAGCGTGCCCTGGACGATCTCGGTGGCCAGGGCGGCGTCGGCCGGCCCCAGCCCCGCCCGGGCCAGGGCGTGGTGGAGGAGGAGGGTGCTGTAGGCTCCGGTGCTGTCAACCCGCGCCAGAACCTGCGCGGCGACCTCGCGCGCCGGGCTGGCCGGAGGTCGCCGCGCAGGGACGGCGCGTCCCAGAGGTCACTCCTCCCGGGACGCCTGGCGGATCAGGAGCAGCCGGACCAGCTGCAGGATCGCCATGGTGGCGGCGGCCACGTAGGTCAGGGCCGCAGCCTGGAGCACCGCGCGGACGCCCTGGGCTTCCTGGGGCAGCACGAACCCGTGGCCCTGCAGCAGCGCCACGGCCCGGCGGCTGGCGTCAAACTCCACCGGCAGGGTGACGAGCGCGTAGGCGATGTAGCCCAGGAACAGCAGGATCCCCAGGTCCATCAGCCGCGGCAGGCCGGCAAACAGGCCGATCATGAACAGGATCCACGCCGCGTTGGTCCCCAGGGTCGCCGCGGGCACGATGGCGGTCCGCAGCCGCAGCGGGGCGTAGCCCTCCCGGTCCTGGAGGGCGTGGCCGGCCTCGTGGGCCGCCACCCCCAGCGCGGCCAGCGAGTTGCCGCTGTAGACGTCCGGCGACAGCCGCAGGACCTTGCGGGCGGGGTCATAGTGGTCGGCCAGGAGGCCACCCACCGGCTCGATGCGGACGCCGGCCACACCGGCACGGCGCAGCAGCTCGGCCGCCACCTGGGCGCCGGTATAGCCGGTGGCCGCCGGCACGCCCGCGTACCGGCGGAAGGTGGACTGCACGCGCCAGTGGGCGTACAGCGCCAGCGCAATCGCCGGCAGCAGAACAATCATCGTAGGATCCCAGAACCACATGGTCCCCTCCACCGACGTAGTCGCCCTTCATTATATCGAAATCCGAACCGCGCGGAAGCCCGGACGCGCGCTCTGCCCTATCCGGGAGACGCCCGCGTTCCCGCGTTCCCCTCGTCCAGCGCTCCCGCACCCTCGCCCAGCCGCTCCCCCGCCGCCAGGCGGCTGCCCCGCACGTACTCGTCGGCCGTCATGCGCCGCCGTCCTTCGGGCTGCACCTCGGTGATCAGCAGCCCGCCCTGTCCGCAGGCCACCACGATTCCGTCGCCCGGGCGCACCTCCACCACGGTGCCCGGCGGGCCGGAGGCCTCCACCGGCTGTGCCCGCCAGATCTTCAGCAGCCGCCCCCGGTGCCAGGTGAACGCGGACGGCCACGGATCCATGGCGCGCACCAGGCGGGCCAGCTCCACGGCGGGGCGCGTCCACTCCACGCGGCCGTCCTCCTTGCGCAACTTGCCGGCATACGTGGCCGCCGCAGGATCCTGCGGCCGCCGCGGGGCTGTCCCGGCGGCGATCAGGCGCACCGCCTCCACCAGCGCCTCCGCCGCCTCCCGGGCCAGGCGGGCCTCCAGGGTGCGGGCCGTGTCGTCCGGCGCGATGGGCACCCGGCGCTGAAGAATGATGTCTCCAGCATCCATCTCGGGGGTCTGGTACAGGACCGTCACGCCGGTCTCGGCGTCCCCGGCCAGGAGGGCCGCCTGGATCGGCGAGGCCCCCCGGTGGCGCGGGAGGAGGGAAGGGTGCACGTTGATGCTGCCGCGGGGCGGCAGGGCGAGGATCTCCGGCGGAATGATCCGCCCGTATGCCACGGTGACGTGCAGGTCCGCCCCCGCCGTCCGCAGCCGCTCCACCACCTGGGGGTCGCGCAGGCGGACGGGCTGCATCACCGGCAGACCCAGGTCCCGCGCGGCCCGGGCCACCGGGGGAGGTTCCACCACGCGGCCGCGGCCCCGGGGTCGGTCCGGCTGGGTGACCACGACGGCCACGTGGGCCTCCGCCGCCAGGGCCTGCAGGGAGGGAACCGCAAACTGCGGAGTGCCGAAGAACACCACGCGCAGCCGGCCCGAGCCGGCGGCGGAGGAGGGGGTCATCCGGAGACGGCGGCCTCCACCTCGGCCGTCTGTCCCACCTGGCGGATCGTCGACCGGTCCACCACCCGGTCCAGGAACAGGATCCCGTCCAGGTGGTCGATCTCGTGCTGGAGCACGCGGCTCAATAGCCCCTCGGCGGTCACGGTGACACCGCGCCCGCGCCGGTTCTTCCCCCGGACGGTCACCCGGGCGGCGCGGGGGACCTCGGCCACCACCCCGGGGATGGACAGGCAGCCCTCGGTCCCCACCTCCTGGCCCTCGGCCCGCACGATGACAGGATCCGCCAGCGCCACCCGGCGGCGGTCCACCTCGGCCACGATCACCCGCAGGCCGACGCCCACCTGCGGAGCCGCCAGGCCGATCCCCCCGGCCGCGCGCATGGTCAGGAACATCTCGTCCATCAACGCGCGCACCTGCTCGGTCACCCGCCCGACGGGCCGCGCGCGGCGCCGGAGGACGGCCCCCTGGGGACTGTCGACGGTGACGATCTTCACGACATACCACTATACTGCGCCGGCTCTCCGTCGGTCTACCCGGCGCGGCCGGTTCAGCGCCGCGCCCTCAGAACAGGTCGAGCGGGTCGGCGTCCACCGTCACCGCGACGGCCCGGGGCAGCCGGCGGGACGTCAGCAGGTCGGCCAGGATGCGGCGGGCCCGGGCGGGGTCGCGCTCTTTGATCAGGAGCTGCCAGCGCACGCGGCCCCGCCGTCGCCCCCCCGGGGCGGGCGACGGGCCCAGCACGTCTGCGGCGGGGGCCAGGGCGTCGGCGACGACCTGGGCCGCCTCCCGCGCCGCACCCGCCTGCGGGCAGCTCAGGAGCACGTTGATCAACGGCCGGGCGGGTGGATAGCCAAACCGCTCCCGCGCCTCCAGTTCCGCCCGGTAGAACCGGTCGGGGTCGTCCTGGGTCAGGGCCAGCCAGACCGGATGGGTGGGGTGAAACGTCTGGACGATCATCTCCTCGAGGGCCAGGCGCCGCAACCGGACCAGCGTCTGGTAGGTCCGCTCGGCCGCGCGGATGTCGGGCAGGTGCAGGGCCGCATCCACCCCCACGGCCCCCACCACGGCGGACCGGACGTGGCCCACGCCCCGGACCAGCAGCTGGGTGCCGACCAGAAGGCCGCCGCGCCGCGCGAACCGGCTCCAGATCTGCTGCTGAGCCTCCTCGGTGGGGGCGGACTCGGTGTCGAGGCGAAACACCGGCACGCCCGAGAACAGCCGGCGGAGGGCGGCCTCCACGCGCTCGGTGCCCACCCCGTGAGGGCGCATCTGCACACCCCCGCAGGCGGGACACACCTCGGGCACGCCTTCGTGGCGGCCGCACAGGTGACAGGCCAGCCGGACCGCGGGCGCCGGACGCACCCGCTCGCGGTGGTACGTGTACGCCACCCCGCACTGGGGGCAGCGCGGCACCGCCCCGCACTCGTGGCACAGGAGGAAGTCGGCGTATCCCCGGCGGGGGACGAAGATGGTGGCCCGTCCGGCCGGCAGCGTCCGCGCCAGCGCCTGGTACAGGCGGCGGGACAGAAGCCCGCCCAGGGCCGCCGCCTCGGCGCGGACGTCAGCCACGACCACCGGGACGCGCTCGCTCCCTGGCGCCGTCACCGCCGCCAGACGGCCCTGCCGGACGGCGGCCATCACCTCCAGGGACGGCGCCGGCGAGCCCAGGACCACCCGCGCGCCGGCCAGGTCCGCCCGCGCCTCGGCGACGGCGCGGGCGTGGTAGCGGGGCTCCCGCTCTTCCTTGTAGGAGGTGTCATCTTCCTGCTCCACCACGATCAGGCCGAGGTCAGGCACCGGCGCGAAGACGGCCAGGCGCGTGCCCACCACGAGGCGCGGGTGGCCAGCCAGCAGGCTGCGCCACAGGCTCCAGCGGGCGCCGTCCCCCACGGCCCCCGTGAGCAGCCCCGCGGGAACCCCTGCCCGCCTGGCCAGCCACGGCGCCAGACGCTCGGCCTGGGCCACCTCCGGGGTCAGGACGATGACCCCCCGGCCCTCATCCAGCGTCGCCCGCACGGCGGCCGCGTAGGCGTCGAACCGGCCCTCCTCTCCGACCACGGCAACCCGGGCACCCTGTGCCTCCAGCAGGGGCAGCACGCCCGGGGGATCGCCGGATGACGGTTCCCCGGAGGGGGCATACACCGGCGCCGGATCCGACCGCCGGCGCAGGCCGGCCCGCGGAGGCGGCACCATGGCGGCGATCGCCTCGCCCACGCTGCACACGTAGCGCTCGGCCATCCACCACGCCAGGGCCACCAGGTCCTCGGGAAGGACCGGCAGGCGATCTTCCACGGCGGCGATCGGCCGGGGCCGGGCGGGGGCGGCGGAGGTGAACCGGACCACAAACCCCAGGGCCTGGGCGCGTCCCAGGGGGACCCAGACCGCCGTTCCGACTCTCAGGTGCGGCCGCACGGACTCGGGCACGGCGAACGTCCACACCCGATCGCCGGCCCGCAGGGGAACGTTGAGGGCGACGTCGGCAAACGGCGGGGAAGCCACCCGGCTACCGGCGCTCCAGGATCGCGCAGATCTCGTCCAGGATGACCTGGGGCTCCACCATCCGCCCCATCCCCTCCTGGCCGGAGGCCAGCCAGCCCACCACGGGGCCCAGGACCCGCACCCCGCGCTGGCGCAGGGTCTGCAGGTGCTGCTGGGTCGCCGGGTGCTCGTACATGGACGGCGCCATGGCCGGAGCCACCAGGACCGGCGCGCGGGTGGCCAGGACCAGGGCGGCGACCACGTCATCGGCCAGCCCCAGGGCCAGCTTGGCCAGGGTGTGAGCCGTCGCCGGCACCACCGCAACCAGGTGGGCGTGGTCTCCCAGCCACAGGTGGGGCTCGGGATGGGGCAGGTCGGGTTCCCACATCTCCGTGACCACCGGATGCTGGGACAGGGTGCGGAAGGTGAGGGGGGAGACAAAGTGTGTGGCGGCCGGAGTCATGGCCACGTGCACCTCTGCCCCGAGCTTGCGCAGGCCGCTGACCACGTGCGCGGCCTTGAACGCCGCGACACCTCCGGTGACGCCGACCACCACCACCCGTCCCGCCAGCCGGCCGGCGGTCATCGGACGCCTCCGGCCCCGGCGCCTGCCGGCGCTCCCCGGAGGGCGGAAGGAGACGGGACGCGCACGAGGCCCGCCAGCGCCTCCACGATGGCCTCCGCGCTCCAGCAGGTGGTGTCGATGATCAGGTGGTAGGGGGAGAGGTCGGTGATGTCGATGCGGTACAGGTGGCGGTAGCGCGTCCACTCGCTGCGCTCCCGCTCCAGCAGATCCGCCCGGGCGGCGTCCAGCGGGATGCCCTCCCGCCGGGCGACCCGCTCGGCCCGGACCTCCAGGGGCGCCCGCAGCCACACTTTCAGGTCGGCGTCCACCATCCAGCCGGCCAGCCGGCTCTCCACCACGCAGTCCCCCGCCCGGGCCAGTTCTCGCTGACGCCGATCCACTTCCCGGTCCAGCTCGGGATTCTGCTCGGCGAGGCGGTTGATGTCGGTCACCGAGACGCCCCACTCGCGGGCCAGGGCGCGGAAGACCACACCCCCCGAGATGTACCGGTATCCCAGCCGCGCCGCCAGCGCCCGCGCCACGGTGGTCTTCCCGACGCCGATGGGCCCGGCGATGGCCACGATCATGGTGACCGCCCCTCGTCAGCCCCCAGGAAGCGGTGGGCGACGGTCTCGGGCTGGATGGCCGACAGCACCACGTGGCCGCTGTCGGTGATCACCACGGCCCGGGTCCGGCGCCCGTAGGTGGCATCGATCAGGGCCCCCTTGTCCCGGGCCTCCTGGATGATGCGCCGGATCGGCGCCGAATCCGGGGCCACGATGGCGACAATGCGGTTGGCCGCCACGATGTTGCCGAATCCGATGTTGATCAGGCGAGGCCCCGCTCCCTCAGCCACACCCACCACCCGCCCGTCCGGGCCGTCACTCAATATTCTGCACCTGCTCCCGCAGACTCTCCAGTTCACCCTTGAGGGCGATGACCGCCCGGGCGATCTCCAGGTCGTTGGCCTTGGCGCCGATGGTGTTCGCCTCCCGGTGCATCTCCTGCAGGAGGAACTCCAGGCGGCGACCCACGGGGCCGGGGGCGGCGGCGACATCGTGGCGGAACTGGGCCAGGTGGCTGCGCAGCCGCGTGAGCTCCTCGCTCACGTCGGCCCGCTCGGCGAACACCGCCACTTCCATGGCCAGGCGCTGTTCGTCCACGGGCACCTCGCCCAGGAGCTGGGCGATGCGCTGGCGCAGGCGCCGGGCGTACTCCACCCGGATCTCCGGGACCCGCCGTTCTACCTGGGCGAGCACATCCTCCATCCGGCCCAGGCGCGCCTGCAGGTCCTGGGCCAGGCGGCGCCCCTCCGCCTCCCGCATGGCCACCAGGGCCGCCAGCGCCTCCTCCACCGCCGGGGCGATCGCCGGCCACAGCGCCTCGAGGTCCTCGCGGGCCTCTTCGACCTTCAGGACGTCGGGAAAGGAGGCAATGAGGGGGAGGCCCACCGCGTCGGGCACGCCCAGGGCGTCGGCCAGTTCCCGCAACGCCTGAGCGTACGCCCGCGCCAGGTCCACGTCGGACCGCACCGTCCGCGTCCGCCCGGCGCGTTCGTCCCTGACGATCGTGACCTCGACCCGTCCCCGCAGCACGCGCTTCTGGACCAGCGCGCGCACCCGGTCCTCCAGCGTCGCCAGTTCCCGCGGAAGCCGCACCACCACCTCCGCGTACCGGTGGTTGACCGCGCGCGCCTCCACCCGGAACCGCCCCGCGGGGGTGATCACCTCGGCGCTGCCGAATCCGGTCATGCTGCGTATCATGCCGCCACGTCTTTCGTGCCACGCCCGGCGGGTTCCTGGCACGGCAGGAGGCGATCTCCTCCATCTGCGCAAGCTCCTCGATCTTCTCAACCTGCTCCATTGGTGATTGAGTAGATTGAGGAGGTCGGGCAGATCGTGGAGATTGACGCATGTCGCCGGTGACATCCCTCGACAGCCTGGTCCTGGCCGCGGTGGTGGCGGACCTGCGGGCGGCGCTGGTGGGTGGCCGGGTGGTGCGGGTCGTCCAGCCGACCGCCGATGAGGTGGCGCTGGTCGTCCGGTCCCGCGCGGGCGAGCAGGCCGTCCTGTACTCCACGCACCCCCGGTGGGCCCGGGTCCACCTGGTCGCCGCCCCGGGCGGAGGAGAGCCGGGCGACTTCGTCCGGCTGCTGCGGAGCCGCCTGGGGGATGCGCGGGTGGACGCGGTGGAGCAGGTTCCCTGGGAGCGCATCGTGGTCGTGCGGTGCGCGACCGCCTTCGGGCAGGCGCGCCTCATCGCCGAACTGATGGGACGGCACAGCGCCCTCATCCTGGAAGAGGACAGCGTCGTGCGGGGGTGCCTGCCTCCGGTGCGGTCGGCGGTGCGGCCGGTGGTGCCCGGACGCCCCTACCTCCCGCCGCCGCCGTCGGGGCGGCCACCGCGGGCGTGGACGGCGCAGGACCTGGAGGAGGCCGTGGGGGTCACCGACCCGGTGGCCGCCCGACTGCGGGCCGTGGTCCTGGGCCTGGGGCCGGCCACCGCCCAGGAGATCTGCGTGCGCGCAGGCGTGGACCCCCACCGTCCGGCCCGGTCTCCCGAGGAGATCGCCCGGGTCGGGGCAGTGCTGCAAGAGATTGCCGATCTGGTCGAGGGGGGACGGTTCTCCCCCACCCTGTACCGCCAGAACGGCGAGCCCGTGGGGTGTACGCCATTTCCCTACGTGTCCCTGTCCGCGCTCCAGGCCGAGCCGGTGCCCACCATGAGTGCGGCGGTGGAGGCGGTCTGGGGGCAGGGGGCTGCGGCGGCGCGCCTGGAGGACGGTCGCGCCGCCGTGCGGCGGGTGGTCCGCGCCGCCCTGGAGCGTACCGAGCGCGCCCTCGCCCGCGTGCGGGCGGCCCTGGAGGAGGCCGGGGGTGCGGGCAGGCTGCGCGAGCAAGGCGAACTCCTGCTGGCCTACGCCCGGGAGGTGCCGGCGGGCGCATCGGAGGCCGTGCTGCCGGACGCCTCCGGGACGCCTGTGCGGATCCCGCTGGACCCCGCGCTGTCGGCGGTGGACAACGCCCGGCGGTTGTTCGCCCGGTACGCGCGGCTGCGCGACGCCCTGCCGCACCTGCGCCAGCGCCTGCAGGCGCTGGAGATGGACCGGGACTACCTGCGGACGGCGCTGGCCCTGGCCGAGCAGGCCGCCACGCCCGAAGATGTGCAGGACCTGCTCAGGGAACTGGCCGAGCAGGGCTACGGGCCCCCGGCCCGCGCCCCCGTCCGCCCGCGGCCGCCGGCGGGGCCGCGCCGGTACGCGCTGGCCGGCGGCGCGGTGGCGCTGGTGGGGCGGACCGGTGGGGAGAACGAGCGGCTCACCTTCTCGGTGGCGCGGCCCACCGACCTGTGGTTTCACGCCCGGGGAGTGCCCGGCGCCCACGTGATCCTCCAGGCCGCCGGCCGGCCGTCCGAGGAGGCCATCCGGCAGGCCGCAGCCCTGGCGGCCTACTACAGCAGGGCGCGCCAGGCGGTGGAGGTCGCGGTGGACTACACCGAGCGGCGCCACGTCCGCAAGCCTCCGGGCGCGCGCCCGGGACTGGTGACCTACGCCCACGCGCGAACGGTGTCCGTGCGCCCCGCCGTGCCGTCGTAGCCGCCGCGCCGGCCGTCAGGTCCTGCCGGCGTCCGCAGGCCTGTCCGCGGCAGGCTCCTCGATGACAACCTCGTCCCGACCGTCCACCTCCGCCAGCCGCACCGAGACGTGCTCCCGGCGGGCGGTGGGCAGGTTCTTGCCCACGTAGTCGGGCCGGATGGGCAGTTCCCGGTGACCCCGATCCACCAGCACGGCCAGCTGGATCCCCGCCGGCCGGCCCAGATCCACCAACGCGTCCATGGCGGCGCGGACGGTGCGGCCGGTGTACAGGACGTCATCCACCAGGATCACCACCCGCCCGGCGACGTTGACGGGCAGCGGGGAGGGTCTCACCACCGGCGGCGGGCGGTCGGGCCGGTCATCCCGGTACCGGGTGATGTCCAGGGTGCCCACCGGGACGGACACGCCCTCGATGGCCGCGATGGCCGCCGCCAGCCGGTGGGCCAGGGGCACCCCCCGGGTGCGGATGCCCACCAGGACCAGAGTCTGCGGGCTGCGGTTGCGCTCGAGGATCTCATGGGCGATGCGGACCAGCGCCCGCCGGATGGCCTCTGCGTCCATGACCCGCGCCTTCTCGCGCATGGGCAGCGATCCCACGGCCACTCACCCGGTGGCCCGAGTTCGCCGGGGGTGTGGTCCCTCCTGGGCCCTGGCGGCCTCCACCGCGGCCAGGAAGTCCGCGGGGGGAGGTGCTTCGAGGGCCAGCGGAGATCCCGTCACGGGATGCCGCAGCTCCAGGCGCCAGGCGTGCAGGGCCTGGCGGCGGATGCCCAGGTCGTCGGCCCGGCGCCCGTAGACGGGATCTCCGGCGACGGGATGGCCCAGGTGGGCAAAGTGCACGCGGATCTGGTGGGTGCGCCCCGTGAGCAGGGAGACCTCGACCAGCGCGTACCGGGCGAACCGTTCCCGCACGCGATAGCGGGTGATGGCCGGGCGGCCGCCCGGCCGGACGGCCATCCGGGTCCGGTGGCGCGGGTGGCGGCCGATGGAGGCCTCGATGACCCCCTCGTCGTGAGGAGGGTGGCCGCAGACCAGCGCCAGGTAGATCCGGCGCAGGGTGCGCTCGGCCAGCTGCCGTTGCAGGCCCGCATAGGCCTGCGGCGTGCGGGCCACCACCATCAGGCCGGACGTGTCCTTGTCCAGGCGGTGGACGATGCCGGGACGCCGCTCCCCGCCCACGCCGGCCAGGTCCGGATACCGGGCCACGAGCGCGTTGGCCAGGGTGCCGGATGTGCGCCCCGCGCCGGGGTGGACCGTCAGGCCCGGAGGCTTGTTGATGACCACCAGGTGCGGGTCTTCGTACACCACATCCAGGGGCAGCGCTTCGGGCACCAGCCCGGCCGCGGGCGGCGGGGGAACCGTGACCTCCACCCTCTGCCCGCGGCGCAGGCGCAGTGCCGGGCGGGCCGGGCGCCCATCCACGGTGACGTGGCCGGAGGCGATCAGGGCCTGGATCCGCGCGCGGGAGTGGGCCCGCAGGTGCGCCACCAGAAAGCGGTCCAGGCGGACCCCTTCAGAGGCGGCGTCAACGTAGTACACGTGGTGTTCCTGCATGCAGAATGCGACGCCTCCACCGCCGGGCGGCCGCCCCGCCCCGCAGGTGCCGGTCCGCACCCTCCGTCCGGGTGGGCGCCTACGGCCGGGGCGGGTCGTCCGGCGCGGGCGCGCCGGGGGGATACCGGGTGCGGCGGGACACCGCCACCAGGCCGGCCGCGCCGACGGCCGCCACCGCCGCACTGCTGAGGTGGGCCAGGGTCAGCGGACCCAGCACCGTCGGGCTGTCGATGAAGAACTCCACCGCGCCCCGGGTCACGCCGTACAGGAGCAGCCACAGGAAAAACAGCGTCCCCGCTGGCGTCGTCCGGGCGTCCTGAGCCCACAGGACCGCGCAGATGCCCACCGCCGCCAGCAGCAGGTAGATGGCCGCGGGATGCCGCATCTCCAGCATCACCGGAACCGCCCACGGCACGCCGGTCGGCCGCCCCACGAACAGGCCGTGCATCCAGCCGCCCACCGTGGCCACGGCGACACCCACCGCCGCCCCGGGCGCCAGCGCGTCGAGAAATCCCAAGGGGGAGACGCGCAGTCCGCGGGCTGCGGCCACCGCCACCACGACGCCCCCCAGCACGGCGCCGGAGAACACCAGCCCCGCGTCCCGCCACAGGGCCAGCAACCGCAGGGGCTCGGCGGCGAACGTGGACAGGTTCACCAGCGCGTAGCCGATCCGGCCCCCGAGGATGCCGCCGATGATGACATACAGGCCCACGTCCAGCATCTGGGCGGGAGCCACCCCCAGCGCCCGGGCGCGGCCCCGGGCCACGGCCAGCCCCGCCACGAACGCCAGCAGCAGGAACACCCCGAAGGTGGAGATGGGAATCGGCCCCAGCTGCACCAGGACGGGCTTCACCGCCCACCCCGCGCCAGCGGCGGGACCGCCAGCGCCAGCAGAACGGTGACGGCGCCGGCCGTCACCGCGGCGTCAGCCAGGTTGAACACCGGCCACACCCGCAGGTCCACGTAATCCACCACCGCCCCGATGCGGACCCGGTCGACGAGGTTGCCCACGGCACCGCCGCACAGGACCGCCAGCCCGCCCTGCGCCGTCCGCGGCAGCCGCCGCGCCCCGCCAAACAGGACTCCCAGCAGGGCGACGGTCAGCGCCGCAGGCAGGATCGCGGGGACGTCCCGCAGCAGGCTGAACGCCACGCCGGGGTTGCGCACGTGGGTGAGGGCCAGCACGCCGGGGATCACCCACACCGACGCGCCCACAGGCAGGAGGTGCGCCACCAGGGCCTTCAGCGCCTGGTCCGCCGCCACCACGCCGGCTGCCAGGACGGCCCGGGCGACGACCGGCACCTCCCCCGCTAGCGGCTGGCCTTCTCCTCCAACTCCTTGCAGTTGATGCACAGCGTCGCGTAGGGCAGGACCTGGAGCCGGGCAAAGTCAATGGGGTTGCCGCAGCGCTCGCAGATGCCGTAGGTCCCGGCCTCCATCCGCCGCAGGGCTTCCTCCACCTGGGCCAGGGTCGCCTGCACGCTGGACTCCAGGGCGATGGTCTTCTCGCGCTCGAACGTGTTGCTGGCCACGTCCGCCAGGTCCTCGTCGTAGCCTCCCCCGACGTCCATGCCCACCTGCTCCTCGACCTCGGGGGTGTGCTCCTCCATCGCCTCCAGCTCCTCCAGCAGGCGATCGCGCTCCTGCTCCAGGAGCTCCCGCAGCTCGGCGATCTGCGCGCGGGTGAGCGGTCGAGCCGGAGGACGGGCCGGCCGGCGCGCGGGCTCGGCGCGAGCCGCCCCGACCGGCTTGCGGGACCGCGCCCCGGCCCGCTCGGCCTGCGGTCGGGCCTTCCGGGACTTCGACTTGGCCGTTCGAGCTCCCATCCGCCGTCCCTTCCCCCCGGCGTGCCCCTCCGACGGGCACAGGGGGCAGCGCGGGGACGTCTGTGACGTCGGTAGTGTATCCGATGCCCTTCGGGTTGGCAAGGGTGTGGCGCCCCGCCCTCCGGCTACGGGCGGGAGGCGGAGGGCACGGGATCGCCCAGGGCCCGACGGACCGCCGCGCGGGCCAGGATGAGGTTGCTGTCCAGCAGGGGCACGGGCAGGTCCCGGGCGTCCAGGACCAGGGGCAGTTCCGTGCAGCCCAGAATGATGGCGCCGGCGCCGCGGGACACCAGATCGCGGACCACCGCCAGCAGGTCCCCGGTGAGCCGCCGGTCGCGGCGGCCCGCCTTGACCGCATAGATGGCAGCGGTGACCACCTCCTGCCCGGCCGCATCGGGGGCGATCACCTCGCGCCCGACGCCCCCGCACGCGTGGTGGTACAGGCGTGAGGCCACCGTGGCGGGTGTCGCCAGCAGGCCCAGGGTCCGCACCTGGGGCACCTCCGCCCGGGCGGCCGCCGCCACCTCCTCCATGATGTGCAGCACCGGAATGCCCACGGCGGCCTGGATGGACGCGTGGAAGTAGTGGGCGGTGTTGCAGGGGATCACGATGAAGTCGGCACCCGCCCGCTCCAGGGTCCGCGCTCCTTCCACCAGCGCGGGGGTGGGGTCCTCCCCCTCGCCCAGGATGGCCGGCCCCCGGTCAGGCACCCGCGGGTTGTTGTCGATGATCACCCGCAGGTGGTCCTGATCGCGCTCCGCGGGCGTCAGGCGCAGGATCTTCTCGAACAGGTCCAGGGTGGCCCAGGGTCCCAGGCCGCCCAACACGCCGATCACGCGAGGGGTCATCGGCTGCTCCTGTGAATGCCTCGGCGCCGCGCAGACCCGGCCGCCGGGCCGCGCGCCTCCTGGACCTACACCTGCCCCGGCGGGACGCGGATCAGGCCCACCCGGGCGGTCTGGCCATCCAGCCGGACCTGGGCGGTCGCGCGGGCGGGGTCGGCCCGCACATCCACCGCGAGAATCTCGCGCCGGACGTAGTCGCCGTGGGCGTCCAGCAGCGGCCCCAGCTGCCCGTCGTGGACGAGGACCACGCGGTCGCTGACGGCCAGCCCGGCCTCCCGGCGCAGCAGCTGGAGCTGGTGGACCAGTTCCCGGGCCTGCCCCTCCAGGACCAGATCGGGAGTCAGGGTGGTCTCCAGGATGGCGAACTCGCCGCCTTCCCCCTGGGCGGCGTAGCCCCGCGCCTCGCGCAGGCGGGCCACCACCTCATCCCGGGACAGCCACACCGTCTCCCCCTCCACCGGAACTCCCAGGCGGCCCTCCCGCTCCAGGGTGCGCAGGGCGTCGGCCGGATCCATCGCCCGCAGCGCCCGCGCCACCTCCTGCACCCGCGCGCCCAGCCGCGGGCCCGCCAGGTCAAAGCGCACCGAGACGTCCACGGACACGTAGGGGGCGGGATCGTCGACGAACCGCACCGCCTTCACGTTGAGCTCATCGGCGATATGCTCCAGCAGCTCCGTCTGCTCGCGCAGGGCGCGGTGGCGAGTCACCAGCAGGACCGCCGGCAGGGGCTGGCGGACCTTGATGCGCGCCCGCCCCCGCGCCGCCCGCCCCAGGGCCACCAGGGTCCGGGCGGCCCCCACCAGGGTCTCCAGGTCTGCGTCCATCCGCGCCGGGTCGGGAGTCGGGAAGTCGCACAGGTGCACGCTGAGGGGAGCCTCCGGGTCGGCGGGCCGCACCACATCCTGATAGATGCGCTCGGCCAGGAACGGCGCGAAGGGCGCCAGCAGCAGCGCCAGGGTGCGCAGGGTGTGGTAGAGGGCGTAGTAGGCGGCGCGCTTGTCGGCGTCGTCCTCGTTTTTCCAGAAGCGCCGGCGGCTGCGGCGGACGTACCAGGTGGACAGGTCGTCCACGAATGCCTCCAGGGCCCGGGCGGCCCCGGCGGGGTCGTAGTCGTCCATCCGGTCGCCCACGGTGGCCACCAGGTGGGTCAGCCGCGACAGCAGCCACCGATCCAGCACCCGCAGGGGCGGCTCCTGGCGCACCAGCGCCGCGAAGTCCAGGGACTCCAGGGCGGCATAGGTGGTGAAGAACGACACCACGTTCCACAGCGGCAGGATGAAGCGGCGGCGGACGTCGTCCAGCAGGCCGTAGCCGAAGTTCAGGTTGGCCGCCGGGTTCTGGGCGCAGTAGGCCCAGCGCATCACGTCCACGCCCGCGCGGTCAGCGGCCTCGTTGAACTCGATCATGTTGCCCCAGCTCTTGTGCATCTCCCGGCCCTGCTCGTCCCGCACCAGGGCGTAGCCCAGGCAGGTCCGGAAGGGCTCGCGGCCGTCCAGGACCGTGGCCATGACCAGGAGCGAGTAGAACCAGTTGCGGTACTGGCCGGGGAAGCTTTCGGTGATGAAGTCGGCCGGATACCACCGGGCCCACTCCTCGGGCGCGGTGCGGTAGCCCAGGGTGGAGAAGGGGACGATGCCGGCGTCCAGCCACGGATTGCCCACGTCGGGAATGCGGGGCGTGGTCGCGCCGCATCGGGAGCAGGCGATCTTCACCGCGTCCACCCAGGGCCGGTGGGGGGTGTGGCCCTCGAACACCTCCCAGCCTTCCACCGCCCGCGCCCGCAGCTCCTCCGCCGACCCGATGACCTCGAACGAGCCACACCGGGCGCATTCGTAGATGGGCAGCGCCAGCCCCCAGTAGCGCTTCTTGCTGATCATCCAGTCGCGCATGTTGCGCAGCCAGTCCAGCTCCCGCTCCAGGCCGAACTCGGGAATCCACCGGATGCGCCGGGCCACGTCCATCAGCCGCTCGCGCAGCGGGCTCATGGCGATGAACCACTCATCCACGAGCCGGAACACCAGCTCGCTGCCGCACCGCCAGCACACGGGGTACCGGTGGGTGTAGGGCTCCACCTTGTACAGCAGGCCCGACGCCCGCAGGTGGTCGAGGATGGGCTGGGTGGCCTCGTCGGTCCGCAGCCCGGCCAGTGGCCCGAATCCCTCCACGAACGCGCCGAACTCGTCGATGGGCGCGATCACCGGCAGCCCGTGTTCCTTGCTGAGGGCGAAGTCCTCAGCGCCGCACCCCGGGGCGATGTGGACGATGCCGGTGCCCTCCGCGGCGCTCACCTCGGTCCAGGGGATGACCCGGTGGTCGATGCCCTGCTGGGGCGGCAGGTGGTCGAAGGGGCCGCGGTAGCGCCACCCCACCAGGCGGCTGCCCGGCAGGCGCTCCACGACCGTGAAGGGGCCGTCCAGCACGCGCAGGGTGCCCTCGGCCAGCACCAGCTCCTCGTCCCCCTGGCGCACCACCACGTAGGTCAGGTCGGGATGCACCGCCGCGGCCACATTGCTGGTCAGCGTCCAGGGCGTGGTGGTCCACACCAGCAGCGCGCGGCCGGGGCGGTCTCGCAGGGGAAACCGCAGAAACACGCCGGGGTGGGTGATCTCCTGGTAGCCTTCGGTGACGATCTCGTGCTCGCTGATGCCGGTGCTGCACCGGGGACACCAGGGCATCACATCGTGCCCCTTGTAGATCAGCCCCCGCTGCCAGCACGTCTTCAGGAACGCCCAGATCTGGTAGTTGTTCTCGTCCGAGAAGGTGAAGTACGACCCCCCGATCTCGGGGGACCCCAGGCGGCCCACCAGCTGTTCCACGGTGCCGGTGACCGGTCCGAATCGCCCGGGGATGGTGATCTGCCGCCCGGGGTCGGTGCGCATGCCCTCGGCGAGCTGCCGCAGCAGGGCCGGGTCCTCCCAGTCCATCCACATGCCCAGCCGGATGGACTGCTCGGTGATGAGGGCGGCGTAGGTGAGCACCCGCTCCTTGCACAGGTTGACGAAGGGGGCGATCCCGAACCGCTCGATGTCGCGCTTGCTGCGGAACCCCAGCTCCCGCTCGACGTTGACCTCCACCCACAGGCCCTGGCAGTCGTATCCATTCTGGTAGCGCTGCCGGAACCCGCGCATGGTCTTGTAGCGCTGGAACAGGTCCTTGTAGGTCCGCCCCCAGGCGTGGTGCACGCCCATGGGATTGTTGGCGGTGATGGGCCCGTCCAGGAACGACCACCGCCGGGGCGACGCCTCGTTGCGGCGCAGGTACTGCGCCATCACGCCGTGCGCCTGCCACCAGGCCAGCATCTCGCGCTCCAGGGCCGGAAAGTCCACCCTGGCGGGGACCGGCCGATACACTCCCATGGACACGCCCTCCCGCGCGGCGACGACGCCCCCACACAATGCAAACGCCCGTCCGCTCGGGACGGGCGACAGGCCCGCGGTACCACCCGCGTTCTGAGCCGTCCACACCGGCTCAGCGCTCGTCCGGAACGGGACCACGCGGTCCGATTCCGTCCTCCCGGTCACGGGGGAGGAGCCCGGCGCAGCCTACTGGCGCCACCGTCGGCGCGTTGGGTGCGCGGCCTCGGGGGCGATCGCCCGCCGCCCGCGGGTCCGGGCTGCCACCGGCGTCCCGGCTCGCTGCACCCGCGGCGGCGGCGGGACTGTCCCCGTCATCGCCGCTGTGTGGCGCATTCTAGCACGCGCGAAAATCGAGCGTCAATACGCGGGAGCCGCCCGTGCTAGAATGGAGAGCGATGGCAGAGCAGCAGA
Source organism: Armatimonadota bacterium (assembly GCA_031081675.1). NCBI lineage: Bacteria > Bacillati > Armatimonadota > Armatimonadota bacterium. The sequence goes on along the minus strand of JAVHLZ010000008.1, from coordinate 50,553 downwards.
TCTACCTGGACAACGCGGCCACGACCCGGCCCCACCCGCAGGTGGTGGAGGCGGTTCTCCGGACACTCACGGTGGACTACGGCAACCCGTCGTCCCTGCACGGGATGGGAGTGGCCGCCGAGCGCGTGGTGCGGGCGGCCCGCGAGGCGGTGGCCCGCTCGGTGGGCGTGGACCCGCAGGAGATCGTGTTCACCTCGGGAGGGACCGAGGCCAACGCCCTCGCCCTGGTGGGGGCCGCCCGGGCCCGACGCGGGCGGCACCTGATCACCACCGCCGTGGAGCACTCGTCGGTCCTGGAGACGCTGCGGCGGCTGGCCCCGCAGGGATGGGAGCTGGAGGTGCTGCCGGTGGACCGGGCCGGGCGCGTGCGGGCGGAGCAGGTGGCCCGGGCGCTGCGGCCGGATACGGCCATGGTCAGCGTGATGGCGGTGAATAACGAACTGGGCACCATCCAGCCCATCCCGGAGATCGCCGCCGCCGTGCTGCGGCACCGGGCGGCCGGCGGGCGGGCGCTGCTGCACGTGGACGCGGTTCAGGCCTGGGGCACCGTGTCCCTGCGCCCGGCGGCGTGGGGGGTGGACCTGATGACCCTGTCCGGCCACAAGGTGCACGGGCCCAAGGGGGTGGGGGCCCTGTACGTGCGGCGGGGCGTCTCCCTGGAGCCCCTGCTGGCCGGGGGCGACCAGGAGCGCGGCCTGCGGCCGGGCACCGAGAACGTGCCGGGGATCGCCGGGATGGGCGCGGCCGCCGCGCTGCTGATCGCCGACCGCGAGGAGGGCGCGGCCCGGATGCGCGCCCTGCAGACGCGCCTGCGGGCGCGCCTGCAGCGGCTGCCCGACGTGCGGATCAACACCCCGGACGACGGCGCCGCGCCGCACATTCTCAGCGTCACCGTTCCCGGCGTGCGGGGGGAGACGCTGGTGCACCGGCTGGAGCAGGACGGGGTGTACATCTCGACCGGCTCGGCCTGCCATTCCCGCGACCCCCGGCCCAGCCACGTGCTGCTGGCCATCGGTCTGCCCCCCGAGGAGGCCCGTTGCACGGTGCGGATCAGCCTGTCCCGATTCACCACGGTCGACGAGGTGGACGCGGCCGCCGAGGCCTTTGCCCGCGCCGTGGAGGACCTGCGGGCGCTGGTGAGTTGAGGCGGATCCGCCGGTGGCGATGACCACGTTCCTGCTGCGCTACGGGGAGATCGCCCTCAAGGGAGGTAACCGCCAGTTCTTCCTGGACGCGCTGGTGCGCAACGTCCGCCGCGCCCTGGCGGGGGTGGGACGGGCGGACGTGCGGCTGGCGTTTGGCCGCGTCATCGTCGAGGTGGACGGCGACGCCGCCGAGGCCGCCCGGCGGCTGGGCACGGTGTTCGGGGTGGTGTCCTGCAGCCCCGTGGAGGTGGTGGCGCCCGAGCCGAGCGCCATCACCGCCGCCGCGGTGGCCCTGGCCGTGCGGGCCCGGGAGCGCCGCCCGATCCGCACATTCAAGGTGGACGCCCACCGCGCCGACAAAAGGTTCCCCCTCACCTCCGTGGACATCAACCGCCAGGTAGGGGAGGCGGTGCGGCGCGCCTGTCCCGACCTGGAGGTGCGGCTGCAGGATCCCGACCTGGTCATCCGGATCGAGATCCGCGAGCGCGCCTACCTGACCTCCGAGGTCCTCCCGGGGCCGGGCGGGCTGCCGGCGGGCACGGGCGGAACCGCCCTCGCGTTGATCTCCGGCGGGATCGACAGCCCCGTGGCCGCCTGGCTGGGGGCCCGGCGCGGGCTGACGATCATCCCCGTGCACTTCCACAGTTTTCCCTTCACCAGCGAGCGCTCCCGGCAGAAGGTGGTGGACCTGTGCGCCGTCCTCGCCGAATACACCGGGCCGCTGCCCCTGTGGGTGGTGTTCTTCACCGAGATCCAGCGGGCCGTCCAGCGCCACGTCCCTGAACCCCTGCGGGTGGTGATCATGCGCCGGATGATGATGCGGATCGCCACCGTCCTGGCGCGGCGCGAGGGCGCCCTGGCCCTGATCACGGGCGAGAGCCTGGGCCAGGTGGCCAGCCAGACCCTGGAGGCCCTGGTGGCCATCGACGCCTGTAGCGGCGTGCCGGTTCTGCGGCCGCTGATCGGGGCCGACAAGGCGGAGATCATGGCGCGGGCCCGGGCCATCGGCACCTACGAGATCAGCATCCGGCCCCACCCGGACTGCTGCAGCCTGTTCGTTCCGGCCCATCCGCGCACCCGTCCCACGGTGGCCGAAGCCGAAGAGGCGGAACGGGCCCTGGACGTGGCGGCCCTGGTCCAGGAGGCCCTGGAGCGCAGCGAGCGCCAGGTGATTGCCCCCCGCTGGGCGGCGCCGGCGTCCGCAGAGGAGGCCGCCGGGGAACCGGCCCGCCCCGCAGGAGTGGCGCCCTCCTAGCGCATAAACTTGTCTGCGGGGGGGCGCCCCATGAAGGTCTGCGTGTACCTGGAGCACGGCGGCTCCTCCCAGTGGAGCGGGGGTATCCGCCGGGCGCATGAAAACCAGGTGCGGGCCCTCACGCGCGCCGGGGTGGATGTCACCACCGACCCCAGCGACACCTTTGATATCCTCCACCTGCACTCCATCGGTCCGTATTCGCTGTACCTGGCGGAGCGGTACAGCGGACGGCGGCCGGTGCTGATCCACAGCCACATCACCGCCGAGGATTTCGCCAACTCGTTCCGCATGAGCGACCACATCGCCCCGTACCTGGGGCGGTACCTGCGGTTTTTCTACAGCAAAGCCGACGTGCTCATCGCCCCCTCCCCCTACGCCCGGGACGTCCTGCGGCGCTACGAGCTGGACCGGCCCATCGAGGTGGTCAGCAACGGGGTGGACCTGCGGCGGTTCAGGCCCGACCGCCGCCGCCGGCTGCTGGGGCGCGCCCGGTTCGGTCTGGACGGCACCGTCCCCTTCGCCGTGGGGCTGGCCCTGCTGCGCAAGGGCGTGGACCTGTTCATCGAAACGGGGCGCCAGGTGCCCGAGATGACCCTGGTGTGGTTCGGGCGGGTCCACCGGGCGGCCAAGGTGGAGACGCTGCGCGCCATTGCCCAGGCCCCCGACAACGTGCGGTTTGCGGGGTACGTGGAGGACGTGGTGGAGGCCTACGCGGCCGGGGACGTCTTCTTCTTCCCCAGCGCGGTGGAGAACGAAGGGCTGGCCATCCTGGAGGCCGCGGCCTGCGGCAAGCCGCTGGTGCTCCGGGACGCGGAGTGCTTTGCGGGGCGCTTTGAGCACGGGGTCACCTGCCTGAAGGCCCGGACGCCCGAGCAGTTCGCCGCCTGCCTGCGGGCCCTGGCCCACGATCCGGAGCTGTTCCGCCGGCTGGCGGAGGCGGCCCAGGAGTACGCCCGGGCCCACTCCCTGGAACAGGTCGGCCAGCGCCTGCGGGCGATCTATCAGAACTTGCTTCACTAGGGAAGAGGGAAGAAGGAAGAGGGAAGA